>JBDHXU010000098.1:0-10938 GCA_039810905.1 Cyclobacteriaceae bacterium
ATTGAAGCCATCACCATCAACACCACCTCCAGCGGCGGCAACATCGAGGCGCAATACGCAGAGGCCAGGCGGGTACTTCAACTCTGTGATGCCGACACACTGCCTGTATATAAAGGAGCCGATGGCTCTTTCGCTGACATCATGCCCCACATTGACGCTTCCGAATATGACGGCAAAGCAGCAGTGGACATCATCATCGAAAAGGCGAAACAATCCTCAACAGAAAAACTGGTTTTGCTGGCCATTGGCAAACTGACCAATCCGGCACTCGCAGTCGCCAAGGATTCGACCATCGCTTCACGCATCAGGTTGGTATGGCTGGGATCCAACTACCCGGAACCCGGAGAGCACAACCAGGACAATGATACTATTGCCATGAACTTTCTTCTGAACAACAACGTAGACTTTGAAATGGTGACCGTTCGTTATGGAAAGCCATCTGGTACCGATGCGGTCAGCATTACGCAAGAGGAGATTCACAAAAGGATGAGAGGACTTGGACCTCATATTAGTGTACCGGTTGCAGGACGATCTGGCGGAACGTTCAAATGCTTTGGGGACTACTCGATCGATTTGTTTGAGCATATCGACCACAAGGGGCCTGGCTCATCACGACCTTTGTTTGATATGGCCGCTGTGGCCGTCGTAAAGGATCCAGCCTGGGCGCACAACCGTGAACATCCTGCGCCTTTATTCACGCATGGAGCCTGGATCGAAAGGCCGTCCAATCCAAGGAATATTATCGTTTGGGAGAACTTCAATCGAGACGCAATCGTGGAAGACCTCTTCAAGAGTCTGGGACGGCCGTAAGGTGAAACAGCTTCAAATATTTCTCACAACTATTTTACATACATTTACGTATATAATATCACAATGAAAGGGACCAATCTTGGTGAATTCGAAGAACTCGTCCTTTTGACCATTGCGGCCATGGTTGAAGATGCCTACAGTGTAGCCATTTGCGATGACCTGGAGAAGCGAACTGGACGATCGGTTAAGTTGGGTGTTGTGCATGCTGTACTGAACCGGCTGGAAGAAAAGGGCATGGCCAAAAGTAAACTGGGCGAAGCGACGCACCAGCGTGGCGGCAAACGGAAGCGTTATTACACCATTACCAATGCAGGAAAGTCTTCCCTGCTTAAGGCGAAGGAACTTAGGGATCAGTACTGGAGCATAATCCCTCCTCTCTCGCTTAAGCGCATTTGATGGAACAGCGGAAGCCGATATTGCCACCCCGATGGGCAACTCGTCTGCTCAGTTGGTATTGCAAGCCAGAATTATTCGAGGACTTGCAGGGGGATCTTATGGAGTACTTTCATAGAAACGTGTCAACCAAGGGAACCTTGCGGGCCAAATCCATTTATGTCGTCGATGTCTTCAAGTTCTTCCGTCTCTATACCATACGCAAACCTGAAATACTTCATCTTTTAATCAACTGGATTATGCTGGGCAGCTACATCAAGACCTCCGGACGCAACATCGCCCGGAACAAACTCTTCTCCATCATCAATATAGTAGGGCTGGCCATCAGCATGTCTGTGGGCCTCGTCTTGATTAGTGTAATTTCTGATTCCTTCTCCTATGACCGGTTCAATGTGCATCATGCAAATATCTACCGCATCCTGACGAGGTATGAATATCTGGGCAACAAGGACAACAATTATATGGCTACTACTTCTCTGAAGGTAGCCAGGATGGTGAAAGAAGAATTCTCTGCCCCTCAAGAAGTTGCAGTTTTTCATCGAGGTTACGATGGTGACTTCAAAGTCAATGAAAAAATTGTTCCCCTAAAAGGCATGTGGGCAAATGATGCTGTGCTCCGTGTGTTCACTATTGAAATGATAAAAGGGAACCCTGAGAAGGCGCTAAATGAGCCATTTTCCATTGTCCTGACGGACGAGACGGAAAGGAAACTTTTTGGTTCGGAGGAGAGTCTTGGGAAGGTCGTCTTCTTGCGCGACAAGAGTTATACCGTAACAGGAGTTGTGCGAAAGATGCCGCAGTTTTCACACGTCAAATTTGATGTGCTGGGGTCACTGAGCACGCGCGCCATTCTTGAAAAGGATAACCGCCAGGAAGAATCATGGGACAATGTATGGAGCACCTGGGTGTACCTCCTGCTGCCCGAACGAGCAGATCTTAAGGCACTGAAAGCAAGTCTGGATGAGCTCAGTCGACGTGAGGATCCGACAGTTAAGAATACTCATATTGAATTGAAATTACAGGCCATGGACAACATCATGACCGGTGAGAACCTGGGAAACGAGATAGGTCCTGTATTGGGTAGTTCCATCCTCTGGGTTTTCACCGGCCTGGCATTTGTCGTCATCCTTTCTGCATGCTTTAATTACACCAATCTCTCTATTGCGAGATCCCTGAAAAGAACGCGCGAGGTCGGCGTAAGGAAAGTCATCGGCGCAATGAAATCACATGTAATCAGCCAGTTTGTTGTTGAAGCGATTGTCATATCTCTTTGTTCGTTTGTATTGGCCTGGTTGCTCTTCATCCTGCTGACGCCCTACCTCATATCTACTGGACCGGGCCTTGATAAATTGCTTACCATGGAACTTTCACCGTTGCTCATTGTATATTTCATTTTGTTCGCGGTGTTCATAGGGGCCATAGCCGGTTTTTTTCCTGCGCTGTTTTTTGCCAGTGTCAAACCTGCCCAGGTGCTGAAAAACCTCCAGACTTTAAGGGTGTTCAGAAAACTCACCCTTCGAAAAATGCTGATCGTGATTCAGTATTGCATATCCATCATGCTGGTCACATCCACCCTGATCATGTATCGCCAATACAAGCACTACATTTCATTTGATCTGGGATTCCAGACTGAAAATGTCTTGAATATCACGCTCAACGGAAACAAGCCCGAAATACTGAGGAAAGAATTCAGTGAAGTTCCGGAGGTCTCTGCCATTTCACAATCTTCGATGGTTACCAGCATAGGTAATTATTGGGGGACCAACATGAAATACCATGCCAATCCTCTTGATTCGGCCGGGGTCAATTTTAACATGATTGATGAGAACTATATTCCGTTGTTCGGAATTAAGTTGCTATCCGGCAGAAATTTCCAAAGTCGCCCGGACAGCGCGAAAGAGACCGAGGTAATAGTGAACGAACAGGTTCTTAAGCGATTCAACATAGCAGGAGGTGATCCACTTAAGGCAATTGATGATGTGATAATCGTGGATGGGAAGGAAATGAAGATCATCGGCGTCATTAAGGACTTCTTTTACGGGCGTGCCAATGACAGGGATCAGCAAAGGGAAGTTGTGCTCCGCAATGTGCCGAGTAAGGCCGAGATCATGAGTATTAAGATCACGACACCCGATGTCATCTCAACCTATGCAAAACTTGAATCCGTATGGAAGAAGATTGACTCTGTGCATCCATTTGAGGCCAAATTCTATAGCGAACAGATTGAAAAAGGGTTTGACGGTCTTATTGCTGCGGTAAAGATGGTGGGCTTCCTGGCATTCCTCACTGTCAGCATCGCATCCATGGGGATGTTGGGAATGGTTGTCTTCACCACAGAAACCAGGCTAAAAGAAATCAGCATACGAAAAGTGATGGGAGCAAGTGAAAGGGCGCTGCTTTATCTACTCAGCAAGGGTTTCATCATCCTTCTGGCCATTGCTGCCGGAATCTCTCTGCCCATTACGGCCATTGTCTTTGAGCAGGTTGCCTTTCGAGAATTGGCAAACCACGCGCCACTCTCATTCGGTGATATGTTCTGGGGGGTATTCACCATTTTTGTATTGGCCTTGCTTATGATAGGCTCACAAACAATCAAAATTGCAAGAACCAATCCTGCAGAAGTGCTGAAAGCGGAGTAACAAACACGAGTACGAACGCGTTCTCGTATCTTTGCCCCCATGACTTCCCATGTCAGGCCTTGGCTCTTCTGTTTTCTGCTTCTCGGCTGCAGTAAGACTAATGAAGTTGCCCCAAGTGAAGGTGACTACTTCCCTCCTTCCACTACCACTGATTGGGAAACGGTCAGTCCCGCTTCCCTCGGCTGGAATGAAGCCAATATTCCGGATCTGCGCAGCTTCCTCACCACCAACAATACGCGGGCTTTCATCATCCTGAAGAACGGAAGGATAGCGATGGAAGAGTACTATGGGACACAACTTGGTAGTAATACGCCGTTTGATAAAGTAAGCCCCTGGTACTGGGCCTCAGCAGGCAAAACACTTACATCGGCGCTTGTAGGCATTGCTGAGTCGCAGGGAAAAATTAATCTTCAGGCGAAAACTTCAACTTATCTGGGTAACGGATGGACCGCCCTGACGCAGGCACAGGAGGATCAGATCACCGTATTTCATCAAATCACCATGACCACAGGCCTTGATGACGGTATTTCAGATCCTGATTGCACAGACAAGTCCTGCCTCATTTATAAAGCAGACGCCGGAACCCGTTGGGCTTATCACAATGCTCCATATACTCTTCTCGATAAAGTTATTGGTGCCGCAACCGGCAGTTCCTTAAACACCTATCTCAACACACAACTCCGCGATATGATTGGAATGGACGGGCAGTACATCCAGAGCGGATATAACAATGTTTACTACAGCACTCCCCGTTCCATGGCCCGGTTTGGGCTATTGCTGCTCAATCATGGCAAGTGGGATCAAACGGTAGTTATTCCTGACGCGTATGTATCCAAAATGATCGTGGCCTCTCAAACCCTCAACCTCTCCTATGGCTATCTCACCTGGCTCAATGGAAAGACTTCCTATATGGCGCCAGGTTCACCCTTTGTCGTCCCTGGTTCAATTGCTCCACATGCGCCGCCAGACATGTTTGCCGCTATGGGCAAGAATGGGCAACTCATCAACGTTGTTCCTTCGCAAAACCTTGTAGTGATCCGAATGGGCGACGCGCCGGATAACTCCATGGTACCTTACACATTTCAGGATGAGATGTGGAAATTGCTGGATACGATTATTACGAAGTGATTGCTGATTCACGATTGTTAATTGTCGATCAGGGCTCCTGTAGCGGTACCATTGATCAGGATTGAATCGGATCCGCACAATCTTCAATCTGAAAGCGAGAGTGTCTACATTTGTTCCTATTGTGGAGTCTACCGTACTGATTATCGATGACGAGGATAACCTCCGGTCACTGGTTGCCCGTTCCATTGAACTGGAAGGGTACCACGTCATTCAGGCCAAAGACGGGAAGTCAGGGCTGAAACAGCTTGCCCAGGAAAATGTGCAGGTGGTGGTCTCGGATGTACGACTTCCGGATACCAATGGGCTTGAACTCACCGCACAGATCAAGAAGCAATTTCCCGATGTAGAGGTAATCGTGCTTACGGCGTTCGGCACCATACAGGATGGGGTGCAAGCCATGAAGGCAGGCGCGTTTGATTATCTCACCAAGGGAGATCACATGGTGAGAATCATACCTCTGATCGCCAAGGCATGCGAAAGGGCCAGGCTCCGTCAAAAGGTCAGAGTCCTTGAATCCAAAGTCACCGAACGATATGGATTTGGTCAAATCCTTGGAAACTCCAGCCTGCTCACCAAATCAGTAGACCTCGCCAAGAAAGTTGCAGTCACTGACTCCACCGTGCTCTTGACCGGAGAAACAGGAACCGGTAAAGAAGTGTTTGCGCAGGCGATACACTATGAAAGCCCGAGAAAATCCAAACCATTTGTTGCTCTGAATTGCAGTGCATTCTCAAGGGATCTGTTGGAAAGCGAACTGTTTGGTCATGCTGAGGGTGCCTTCACAGGGGCAATACGGGTGAATAAAGGCTATCTGGAAGAAGCCAACGAGGGCACATTGTTCCTGGATGAGATAGGCGAAATGAATCCTGAGTTGCAGGTCAAGCTGTTGCGCGTGATCGAAACGGGTGATTACTACAGAGTGGGCGATAGCCGGCAGCGACATGCCAATGTCCGATTCATTGCGGCGACCAACCGGAATCTTGAGCAAGAAGTTGAGGAAGGGCATTTCAGGCGCGATCTTTTTTACCGACTATCTGCCTTTACCATCGAACTTGCTCCGTTGCGACAAAGGCCTGCGGATATACCGGTTCTTACCCAACACTTTATCAGACAATTTGCACTAAAAACCGACAAGCAGTCTATAGTCATTTCACCTGATTTCATAAACGCGCTCAGGCAACATCCATGGAAAGGGAACATCAGGGAATTGAAGAACATCATTGAACGCTGTCTCATTCTGGCAGACAAAGAACTGACTCCCGCTCTGCTCCCTTCGGATTTCACATTGGATGACGCCGCTTCGGGGACTTCATTGGCAAGTGTTGAACGAAATCATATTGTCAGAATTCTCCGGCAAACAGGAGGTAACAAGACTGAAGCAGCACGTCTTTTGGGAATTGGACTTACCACGCTTTACCGAAAAAT
Organism: Cyclobacteriaceae bacterium; assembly: GCA_039810905.1. Classification (GTDB taxonomy): domain Bacteria; phylum Bacteroidota; class Bacteroidia; order Cytophagales; family Cyclobacteriaceae; genus ELB16-189. The sequence goes on from JBDHXU010000098.1 coordinate 6,396, forward strand.
CGAGGAGTATAAACTCCAGCAGGAAGCAAAGCACTGATTTTCCGTACTTCCATTTTGAAAATGCACCGTGTCATAATGGAAAGGCTGCGTCCCCACCTTTTTTTCTATCCATTTGATCTTCAGGTTTATACCTGAGTCAATGTCAATTGGAATGCTTTTAGCTGTCCAGCGAAGCAGAATTATTTGTCAACATCATGGGACTTCTGATGATCGGCCTTGGGCTTTTGTGCTTCTGGCTCTTGTTCAAGTGTATTGACCTGTTTGAAGAAATATGATCCTATTGTTAATCATAACCGTGGCCGTATTTGTGTACCTCGTCTACACACTTATCAAGCCTGAAGAATTCTGAACTCAGCAAAACGCACGTGAACATGAACAGCGAAATCATTGGCATTGCATTCATATTTATCCTGACGATTGCACTTGCGCTCCCCTTTGCAAAATACTGCTCAAGGGTGCTGAAAGGCGAGCCGGTATGGTCCGACATTCTATTGCCACTCGAAGGTCTCGTTTTCAAATGGTCTGGAGTCGATCCTAATCGGCAGATGGACTGGAAAGAGAACATGACGGCAATGCTGGTTCTCAATGGCGTATTCTTTGTTGTTGCCATGATCCTGCTTCTCACACAGTCTTTCCATCCGTTCTGGAATCCGGATCACATCGGCTCTATGGAACCCACGACGGCCTTCAATACGGCCATCAGTTTCATGACCAATACGAATCTTCAGCATTACAGCGGAGAAACGGGCGCCACTTACCTTTCGCAACTGCTTGTGTTTTGCTTCCTTCAGTTTGTAAGCGCTGGGACAGGTATTGCCGCCATGGCGATCCTATTCAAGGCATTGACGTTGAGTGAGTCAAATGATGTTGGAAATTTCTATTATCTGTTCCTCAGGAGTTGTACGCGAATACTTCTTCCAGTTTCAGTAGTGCTGGCGTTGATACTGGTATGGCAAGGTTCGCCTTCAACATTCAAGGCAGCTGCCGAAGTGGTTACCCTGGAATCGGACACCGTACATGTTGCAAGAGGGCCGGTCGCACCTATGGTAGCCATCAAGCAGGTAGGCACCAATGGTGGTGGATACTTTGGTCCAAATTCAACCCACCCATTCGAGAATCCTACCTATCTGTCGAACATCGCTGAAAATGTCGGCATACTCCTCCTACCCATTGCCCTGGTGTTTGCATTTGGTCATTACACCGGCCGTCGAAGGGCAGCGCTGGCATTCTTTGGCGCCATGACCATCATGTTCCTTATGCTAACCATAACTTCAGTGTACTTTGAAATGAAGGGAAATCCTGCCATTCATGCTATGGGAGTTGATGATTCGTTGGGCAACATGGAAGGCAAGGAAGTTAGGTTTGGGACAGCCGCCAGTTCTTTCTGGGGAATTTCAACCACTTCCACATCCAATGGTTCTGTCAATTCCATGCATGACAGTCATACCCCTTTGTCCGGCGCGGTGTTCATGTTGGACATGATGATCAATGCAATCTACGGCGGAGTCGGAGTAGGCTTTATCAATTTCTTTGTATTTGTAATCATTGGCGTGTTCATATCGGGATTAATGGTAGGGCGCACCCCGGAGTTGTTCGGAAAGAAAATTGAAGCCAGGGAGGTGAAGATTGCCGCACTCATTGCCATTGCCCATCCGTTCTTTATCCTGCTGTCGACGGCCATCGCTACCCATCTTGCCACCAGGCTACCCGACATTGGGTGGCTGGCCAATCCATCCTATCATGGCTTCAGTGAAATGTTGTATGAATTCACTTCCGCCGCAGCCAACAACGGCTCTGGGTTTGAGGGTTTGGGGGATGCCACGCCATTCTGGAATATCGCTTGCGGCCTGGTCATGATTTTTGGCCGGTTTATCCCGATCATCGGACCCATCGCCATTGCAGGATCACTCGCCATGAAACGAAGTATCCCTGAAGGGGCCGGCACTATGAAAGTAGACAGCCCTGCCTTTGTGGCTGTACTATTGTCGGTCATCGTAATTATCGCTGCGTTGTCATTCTTCCCGGCGCTTACATTGGGACCCGTGGCTGAATATTTTTCAATGATTGTAAAATGAAAAGGGTTGTAAGGAAACTGAAATTGCTGGAACCGGCCCTTGTCAGGGCATCGGTTAGGAAGTCCTTCATCAAACTCGATCCCCGTGTGATGATGAAAAATCCGGTCATGTTCTGCGTGGAGATCGGCACGGCCATCATGTTGGTGGTCTCCATCTATTCATTTGTATTTACCGACCAGGGCTCACCGGCGTATAACATTTCCATTTTTTTCATCCTGTTGATAACCCTCCTGTTTGCTAATTTTGCTGAAGCACTTGCAGAGGCCAGGGGTAAGGCCCAGGCGGATTCATTGCGAAAAACCCGCGAGGATACGCCAGCCAAAGTGCTGATCAACGACCGGATCAGCATCAGGTCATCCTCCTCTCTTCGGAAGGGAGACATCTTTGTATGCCAAGCGAACGACGTAATTCCAACAGACGGCGAGATCATTGAAGGGATTGCCACAGTGGATGAAAGTGCCATTACCGGCGAATCTGCGCCCGTCATCCGGGAGGCAGGTGGCGATAAGTCAAGTGTTACGGGAGGAACGACGGTCCTGTCTGACCGGATCAAAGTATTGGTGACCACACAGCCAGGGGAAAGTTTCCTTGACAAGATGATCAACCTGGTGGAAGGTGCGAGCAGGCAGAAGACGCCAAATGAAATAGCATTGACCATTCTTCTTAGTGCATTTACCATTGTATTCCTGCTGGTTACGGTGACCCTAAAACCTTTCGGTGACTATGCACATACCCCCATCAACATCGGTGCCCTTATCGCCTTGTTCGTCTGTCTTATCCCCACCACTATCGGTGGGTTATTATCTGCCATCGGAATTGCCGGCATGGATCGCGCCCTGCGCGCCAACGTTATTGCCAAATCAGGCAGAGCAGTGGAGACGGCAGGCGATGTGGATGTTCTGCTGTTGGACAAGACCGGAACCATTACCATTGGAAACCGTAAGGCGACCGCATTTCATCCTGCCAAGGGATACAACGAAGATCAATTGATGGAATGTGCAACACTTTCCTCAGTGGCAGATGAGACACCCGAAGGCAAGTCGGCGATTGAGCTCGCCGCCGGCAAAGGATATACCCATCCTTCCATGGTGGGATTCAAAGGCGACATAACCTATGCACTACCCAACGCGAGGATAGTCAAGTTCAGCGCCGCTACCCGGACTTCCGGCATTGACTTGGGGGAGCGCACCATCAGAAAAGGGGCATTCGATTCGATCCGCAAGCTTGTTGAACAGAATGGGAACAAACTTCCGCAGGAAATCGAAAAATTCGTAAAGGACATTGCCGACAATGGAGGCACTCCATTGGTAGTGGCCGAAAATCATAAGGCTGTAGGTGTGATTGAATTGCAGGATATCATCAAACCGGGCATTACCCAGCGTTTTGACCGCCTCAGAAAAATGGGTGTCAAAACCGTGATGGTTACCGGCGACAATCCACTGACCGCAAAATACATTTCCCTTGTCGCGGGCGTCGACGATTTCATAGCAGAAGCGAGCCCTGAAGACAAGCTCGAATACATTCGTAAAGAGCAGGCATCAGGTAAACTGGTTGCCATGATGGGCGACGGCACCAATGATGCCCCTGCCCTGGCACAGGCTGACGTTGGCGTCGCTATGAACAGCGGTACCCAGGCAGCCAAGGAAGCAGGCAATATGGTGGATCTTGATAATGATCCGACAAAACTTATCGAGGTTGTGGAGATCGGCAAGCAACTGCTTATTACCCGCGGCACGCTAACCACATTTTCTATTGCCAACGATGTGGCAAAATTCTTCGCCATCATCCCTGCATTATTTGTTGTTTCCATCCCGTCATTGCAGGCGCTTAATATCATGCACCTCTTCAATCCAGAAAGTGCGATCCTCTCGGCCGTCATTTTCAACGCCATCATCATTCCACTGCTCATTCCACTGGCGCTAAGAGGTGTCCAATACAAACCCATTGGAGCCGACGCACTATTGGCCAGAAACCTGATCATCTACGGTATTGGTGGAGTCATAACACCTTTTATCGGAATCAAGATCATTGACTTACTCATTACACCTGTCTTCTAAGGACATTATGGACAAGAATGTAATTCCCTGCATCAAACTGACTGCCATCACTATGCTCCTCTTCGGGGTCATTTACCCGATAACCATAACCACTATTTCCTGGCTGGCACCCGGTCGTGGTGATGGCGTAACCCTCGAAACAAATGGCAAAGTTGTCGGCTATGAAGTCATTGGCCAATCTTTCCGGTCCGAAAAATTCTTTCATTCGAGACCTTCAGTTGTGGATTATAATCCGGCCTCCACTGGCGGTTCCAACAAAGGACCCTCCAACCCGGAGTACCTGGCAATTGTTGAAAAGCGCATCGCTGATATCCTCAGCCTTAACCCTGCCATAGAAAAAGATCAGGTACCTGTTGATCTCATTACTGCTTCCGGCGGAGGACTTGACCCGCATATCAGCCCCGCTGCAGC
>JBDHXU010000099.1:0-10845 GCA_039810905.1 Cyclobacteriaceae bacterium
CTGCCCCAGGGCCTTCAGGATCGGATCGTGTTGAAATACTCTTCAGCGCCAACAAAGGGATTCCGCCGCAGCCCCTTGAGCAGATCGCCTCGGGAGGTGAATTTTCCCGCGTTATGTTTTGCGTGAAATTCGTGATGGCCGAAAAGGCTTCCCTCCCGACGCTGGTACTGGATGAAATCGACACCGGTGTTTCCGGAGAAATCGCCATTCAACTGGGCAAGATGATGCAGTCCATGGCACAGCGGCACCAGGTGATTGCCATCAGTCATCTCCCGCAAATTGCAGCACGAGGCGACCGTCATTACCTCGTTTATAAAGACAGCTCACACGAAAAGGCCGTGAGCGACATCAGGCCGCTGGACCATGAAGAGCGCATAGAAGAGATCGCCAAGATGATTGGCGGAACACGACCCTCCCGGACTGCGGTAGAAAATGCGAAGGAACTCATGGCGATGAGTGTCTCATAGATACAGCTGTCATACATCATTGTATTTCCAGGTCAAAATCCCTATTTTGTATATGGTACATTCTTATTCCATGTATGAACATTTTTGTGGCACGTTTGAATTTCAAGACCCGCCGGGAAGACTTGCAGAAGGCATTTGAGAATTTCGGACAAGTGACCTCTGCCAAGATTGTGAAAGACAGGGATACCGGCCGTTCCAAAGGATTTGGTTTCGTAGAAATGCCGAATGATGACGAAGCCAACAAAGCCATTGCAGGGCTGAACGAAACGGAGCTGGATGGAAGGACCATCGTCGTGAAGCCAGCCAACCCCAAGGCACCAGGCGGAGGTGATGGCGCTCCTCAAGAGCAAAATCCGGCATAACTCCTGCCTGTTGGCTGAATTGAAGGCTGCCCTTTAACCCCTGCCCCAATATCCTGTTGGCACGGGAAATAAGTTCGTTTATCTTGCCTGAAACCCTTACTGTGAACGAACTTCTCAAAAAGACCAGAGTCATCGGGCTTTTCCTCGGCCCGATCTTGTTCCTGCTGATCTACTTCCTGGTTGAACCCGGCCTGCTGAGCTCCAAAAGCATTATTGTATTGGCGCTCGGATCGTGGATGGTTACGTGGTGGGCAACCGAAGCCATGCCCATACCGGTTAGCGCCCTGCTGCCCATGGTAGTGTTTCCGATTATGGGGGTATCCACTGTAAAAGAAGCATCGGCACCTTATGGAGATCCCGTCATTTTTCTTTTTATGGGCGGGTTCATCCTGGCGCTTGGACTGGAAAGGCACAAACTCCACCAGCGGATTGCTTTGAGTCTGATCCGCATCACCGGCACGAGCGGAAACGGAATTATTCTTGGCTTCATGCTTTCCACGGCGCTCATCAGCATGTGGATCAGCAACACGGCCACAGCCATCATGATGCTCCCCATTGCTGCGTCAGTTACTTCGTTGCTCGCCAAAGACCTGGGCCAGGAGACCGATCCACGCTTTCAGAAATTCGCCACCGGTTTGATGCTTTCCATTGCCTATGCCGCAAGCATCGGCGGAATGGCCACCATCATCGGTACGCCGCCCAATGTGGTCATGGTTGGGTTTATGAAACGGTTCTACAACCTGGATGTAAGTTTCGCCAAGTGGATGTTGATCGGCTCTCCGGTGATGCTCCTGGCCCTCACTGCCCTCTACTGGCTGATTACCCGGGTACTGTTCAAAAATAATCTGCCTTCCATTGAAGGCTCACGCGAACTTATTCACAAGAAGCTGGAAGATATGGGGCCTCTTTCAAAAGAGGAGAAGCTCGTCCTCACCTGCTTTTCCATCACTTGTTTCTTCTGGATTTTCAGACAGAACCTCAACGGATTGATTGGCAAGAATCTTCTCGATGATACGACCATTGCCATGGCCGGCGGCATGCTGATGTTTCTCATGCCCGTCAACTTCAAAGAGCACAAGTTTCTTCTGGACTGGTCCGACATGAAAGAGCTGCCCTGGGGCATCCTCCTTCTCTTTGGCGGCGGACTGGGTCTGGCGGACGGGATGGAAAAATCTGGCCTGGTGCAAATCGTAGGAAATTATTTCTCTACGCGCAACGACTTGTCTGTTGGTGTGCTGATCTTCCTGCTGACAGCCATTTCGATGGGACTCACCGAACTCATGAGCAATGTGGCGCTGACTACCATTTTTGTTCCCGTAGTTTTTGGAATCGCCGACGGGTTTCACCTCAATCCAATCTGGCTTGCCATGCCCGTTACCTTTGCCGCCAGCTGCGCGTTCATGATGCCCATTTCTACGCCGCCGAACGCCGTGCTATTTGCCAGCGGTTATATCAAAATGAGAGAGATGATCAGGACAGGGATACTGTTGAATTTATGCTGCCTTGCCATCATCACCGTGCTGTCCCTGACACTGATGCGCTGGCTCTTCTAGAAAAAGCAATGATGTGCATGGTTTCATTGAAGAATCCATGCACATCACCGTGGTGTAATTCTATTTCTTAGCCTTCTTCTCCTCCACGATGTAAGAGATGCCCAGGCCCAGACCGCCGAAGATGAACAGCATGGAGAAGTAGCCCACTTCTTCCATGTCAAACTGACGATCGAGCCAGTAGCCGATCAGAAACCCGATACCCACTCCAATCAAAAGCAATGAACCACGCAAAGCTCCGGATGTGAGTCTTTCTTTTTTAAACAAATCAGGTGAGAGGCCTTTTTCAATGATCGCCATCCGTTCGATGTTTTCGAACTTTCTTATGTAAACGATCATAACGAAGGCACCCAGCGAAATAATGATCGGCAGCATGATGCCAAAAATGGGAATGAGAACTTCTTCCGATGACATAGTATTGTTGTTTTTGTTACTTGTGATTCTGTCTTTTGCGGCCTCCGGACTTTGCCATCTGCCTTTTTGCCCCTTTGACACACACCGGTCTGGTCTGGTTACACCCTTTCTCAGATTTTGACTGAATTATTTGATTATATAAAGCTGTAACTTGATGGAGAATTACCGCGTCATAGGGCCGTGATTTCCCTGCAGGAAGAACATGCGTTAATAGACCGGATACTGGCCGGGGACCAGGGTGCTTATGCCCGGCTGGTGGACAATTATAAGAGCTATGCTTATACTATAGCCCTGAAAGTGCTGAATACCAGGCCGGAAGCAGAGGAGGCGGCTCAGGATGCGTTTATTAAGGCTTATCGATACCTGAAGAACTTTAACCGGCAGGCTCGTTTCTCCACCTGGCTGTACAGGATAGTGGTGAATACTGCCATCAGTTATCGCCGCAAGAATCCCCACCAGCTGGCGAGCATCGAGCACCACGACCGCGCGGTGGAAGAAGGTGGCGGGATGGAAAACAGGGACCGGCAGGTGTTCCTCACCCGGGCGATAGATAACCTTAACGATGCAGACCGGCTGGCCATCCAGCTGTACTACATCAAGGAGTTCTCCCTGGAGGAAGTGGCGGAAATAACGGGCCAGAATATGAACACGCTGAAAGTGAGAGTACATCGTGCACGACAGCGACTGGCCGACGAACTAAAAAGATTGTTGAAAGAAGAAGCATTGACGTTATGAATAACAGCGCAAAATCATCCCCGGACGACCTGTTGCTGGACTACCTTGACGGGAAACTGGAGGGTACGAGCCTGCAGTCGCTGAAGCAGCAGTTGGAGCAATCCCCTGCCCTTCAGACACGGCTGGAAGAGCTGAGGCTCATCCACCTGCATTTGTCATCCGCACGTTTGGAATCCCCCTCCAACGATTTCGTTGACAGGGTGATGAAAAACCTGTCCGCCTCTTCTGCCGCGGCCTCTGCACTCTCGCCGCGAAACGGACTGCTTTTGATTGCAGGTATTCTGGTAGCAGGCGGCATTCTCGCCTTCATGATTTCCACCGGCACGTTCGACAATGCCAACGGCGTTATCGCACTTGAGAAAGCGCAGCCCGCAACCAAGTATATTCAGTACACCCTACCCTCTCTTCCATTGAAAGGAAAAGTAATCCTCGACAGCATTCTCGGCATCTCCATTCTGCTTTGTCTCGTTGTGCTTGACCGTACCGTGCTGCGCCCTCTGTTCCAGAAGAAGACAGCGTTTTGACATTTGTTGATCTGGCGATTTGTTGATTTGGCGATTTGCTTTTGCATCGGTTGCCGAACCTGAAACGAGAAACAAGAAACGAGAAACAAGGAATCAGAGTTTGTCAGTGGGACTTACGCATCGGGATACTTCAACATTGGACATTCAACATTCGATATAATTCGATATTCAACATTCAATTCCTCCCCCATTTACAGGTAGAGCCAGGCTTACCTCACTATAAACCCACCCTCATTTCCAGCTTGTTTATCGCATAACGTCGCATACCCATCGCATACCCGTCGCATGGTCGTCGCATACCCGTCGCATGAGTGTCGCATGAACGTCGCATGAACGTCGCATGAACCAGGCTTGAGCAAGGCTTGCGCGTCGCATGCGCATCGCATGAACGTCGCTAGCGCGTCGCATAAACGTCGCATGGTTGACATTAAAATCATTGAAATTTCGTGCCAGAAGGGGTTTTTTCGTGTAACAACTCTTCACTCTTCACTCTTCACTTTTAACTTTTAGGCTCCGGCGGGCGAGGCACGCTTCGTTCTTCACTCTTCGTTCTTCACTCTTCGTTCTCCACTCTTCGTTCTTCGTTCTCCCTACGTCGCCCACGTCTTGCCCACCTCCGACAGCGGCACGCATCCCCGGTATGCTCCGGGAACGGGTTCGTATTGCAACACTTGCGTGGCGCCGGGCTCAGAGGTGAAGAATCCGACGAGCGTAAGTTCCTTCATCTTCAGAATGAATGGCCGTTCTTTCGATGCGCCGCTCTTCATGGCCGCGAGCGCCTCATCATGCACTTTTTTTACATAGGCTGTCTGCTTGTCATGGTCCAGGTCCATGAAATCGTCCGCACCCTCATCGAATTCTTTTAGGCCGGCGAGGAAGCGGTCCTGGTCTTCTTTGGAATAACATTCCTTGACCAGCTTGTCGATAAACCCGGGCACACCGACATCCTTGGCACCAGGCGTATCCGTCTTGGGGATGATGATTTCAGCCACTTCACTTACAATCGCGGCCTGATCAGGATTGAAAAAGTCGGGTTTGTAAGTCAGCTCGGGAGCTGCTTTGCAGCCCTTCAGTACGCCAGCCAGAACCGGAGCGGAAACGGCATAGCCGAGAACCAATCCGGCCCGTTGCAATGCTTCTCTTCTATTCATAGTTCAGTATTTTGATCAGAGGTTTCCTTTCTTCATTTCGTCCATAGCATAATTGACTGCCCTTGCGGTAAATGCCATGTAGGTTAGCGATGGGTTCACACAGGCCGAGGACACCATAAAAGAACCGTCGGTGACGAACACATTTTTGCAGGCGTGCACCTGGTTGAATTTGTTCAGGACCGATGTCTTGGGGTCCTTACCCATTCTTGCTGTACCCATCTCATGGATGCCAAGGCCAGGGCCTATTTCCCTGTCGTACTCCTTCACATTTGTGAACCCGGCGGCGGACAACATTTCAGCTGCTTCACGTGACATGTCCTTGCGCATTTTGCGCTCGTTGTCTTTCAGTTCCACATCAAAGGTGAGGGTGGGAAGTCCGTACTTGTCCTTCTTCTCCTTATCAAGATAGACCTTATTATCATGGTAAGGAAGGAACTCGCCAAATCCTCCCAGGCCGATGGTCCACATACCAGGGGTCTGAATCGCTTGTTTCAGGTCGGCTCCAATGGCCATTTCGGCAACCATGCTCATCCATCCCTGGCGGCTGGCGCCTCCCTGGTAGCCAAACCCTCTCAGGTATTCACGTTTGTCCTTGCCTATGTTCTGGAATCTGGGAACATATACTCCATTAGCCCGGCGTCCTGAGTAGTACATATCCTCAAAGCCAGGCGCTTCTGCATTTGCTCCCACGCTCAGGTGGTGGTCCATTATATTGTGACCAAGTTCTCCGCTGTCATTGCCAAATCCGTTGGGGAACCGGCTGGAGGTGGAGTTCAGCATGATGTGCGTTGAACCAAAGGTCGAGGCACACAGGAAAATCACTTTTGCATAGAATTCGGTCTGCTCACCTGTCTCTGCATCCTGAATGCGAACACCTGTGGCTTTGCCTTTCGTATCGTCGTAAATCAGTTCATAGACGATGGAGTTTGGCCGAAGGGTCATGTTGCCCGTTTTCTCTGCTGCCCACAAGGTGGAAGACAAACTGCTGAAGTATCCTCCATAAGGGCATCCACGGATGCAGCGATCCCTGAACTTGCAAGTGCCGCGCTGTGGGCTATGTTCAAGTTTTTCGGTGAGATGGGCGGTACGGCCGATGGTAAGCATACGGCCAAACTTGTCCATCATGGATTTCTTCAGCTCCCGCTCTACGCAGTTCAGGTCCATGGGGGGCAAGTATTTTCCGTCCGGCAACTGGTAAAGCCCTTCATTCTGGCCGCTTACCCCGATATATTTTTCAACATAGTCATACCAGGGGGCAATGTCTTTGTATCGAACAGGCCAGTCAACGGCAACTCCGTCTTTGGCATTAGCCTCAAAGTCCAGGTCCCCGAGTCGGTAGCTTTGGCGTCCCCAGGTTATGGAGCGACCGCCCACATGGTAGCCACGCATCCAGTCAAATCGCTTTACTTCATTGTATGGATTCTCCTGATCATTGACGAACCAGTGCTTGGATGATTGGCGGATGGTATACCCGGTGCGGTTCTGCACGCCTTGTTGTTTCAAGTCTTCCTGTGTTGGCCGGTCTCCGTTTGGAAACTGCCACGGATCCATTGCAGCGGTAGGGTATTCCAGGTGTTTCACCATCCTGCCCCGCTCCAGCACCAATGTCTTCATTCCTTTCTCTGTCAGCTCCTTGGCTGCCCATCCCCCGCTGATGCCCGTCCCTACGACAATCGCATCGAATGAGTTGTTTTTCTGCAATTCGGTGTTGAGATTCATTTTCGGAAATTATCGTTGGAAGATAGTGCATTTGAAAGTTGTGAATCAAGGGGTTTCGGGTGAAGGAGTTCAAATAATTGGGTAACAGGTACCCCGAACGGGTGGACGGCCAATGGATTTCAGGCTTTGTATTGCACTTCCTTCGCCAGGAACCTTTTGATCCCATTCTCAGATTGAATACAAAGTCTTCCTTCAGAATCAATCCCGGAAATCATACCCACAAACGGAGTTCCATTCGTTTCAAAGATATGAGGCTGTCGATGCCAGTAGAGTCTGTCGAGATACTGCTCCCTGATCTGCATGACCTGGCCGCTTCTCAACATCAGGTAACAACGTTCGATTTCGGTAATGACTTCACCCAACACTTCATCCAGGTTCAGTGATGTACCGCTGAACTGTGACAGTGATCCGGCAGTTGCGACTCCGAAGGAAGCCTGATTCACGTTGAGACCTATCCCGACTATTACATCAGTGAGGAACGTTCCGAGTATCGAATTCTCAATAAGAATGCCGCATACTTTTTTATCCTCGATCATGATATCGTTCGGCCACTTTACCAGGGCTGCCTCATCCAGCATTTTGTTCAGCGCTGCAGCTATTCCGACTGATATCGCCATGTTGATATCAAACTGGTTCCTGGCTTCCATGAAGGTCGGGCGAAGGAGAAAGGAAAAGGTCAGGTTCTTACCGGGTTCTGATTCCCAGGTATTTCCCCGCTGGCCCCGACCGGACGTCTGACAATCGGTGATCACCAGTGTTCCTTCTGGCAGTTCCCTCTCATGCAACCATTCCTTCAGGAGCGAACTTGTTGAATGACATTCTGGCACATAAATCAGGTTTTTGCCCAGGAAAACGGTTTTGGCAGGGATTTTATACAAGGTATTTTAATTAGTTTTGCAGATTGTTTATCCGTCAACCTAAGATAGTGAATGGCCAAGAGAAGGAAGCCTGAACATTCCGAGAAACTGAGTCATCTGATTGTAAAGGGAATGCAGGAAAAGAAGGCCACCAACATCACCCTGATGGATTTGCGCCAAGTGAAGAATGCTGTGGCTGACTTCTTTATCGTTTGTTCCGGCAACTCAGACAAACAGCTGGATGCAATTGCGGATTCAATTGATGAGGAGGTTTACAAGGGTTTGAGTGAAAATCCATGGCATACTGAGGGTAAAAACAATAAAGAGTGGATCCTTATCGACTATTCCACTGTAGTGGCCCACATTTTCAGGAAGGATCGCCGCAGTTATTACAGTTTGGAGAAATTGTGGGGAGACGCTGATATCACAGAAATTGAAGATTAGATTTTGACATACGTATTAGAACACAATAGTAATGGCCGACAAAGAAAGACCTAGATTACCGCAACCTCGCCCTAACTATCAGCTTTGGATTATTCTCGGGCTGGTGGCGGTCATTTTAGCCATCAGTTTCCTTAACAGAACAGGCGACCTCGTTGAAATACAATTCAGTCGTTTCGAAGACATGGTCCAAAGCCGTGACATCAAGAAACTGGTGCTGAACAAACAGGAAGAAGTCGTTATCATCACCCTGAAGTCTGAAGCGCTTCAAAACGCCAAGTACCGCCAGGAGATAGAAAAGAACAGTCCGCTTGGGCTGAATGCCAATGGGCCTCACTACAAATTAAAGATCGGGTCCATCGACAAGTTCATTGACAAGTACGATCAGATTACGAAAGGTATTCCCCGCGACCAGCAGGTTGACCTGCAAATTGAGCGCGGCGACGACTACAACTGGGTTTATTCCTGGGGTATCCTCTTCCTCCTGCTTTTTGGCTTCTGGATGCTGATGCGCCGGATGACCGGTGGTGGCGGACCTGGTGGTCAGATCTTCAACATCGGCAAATCCAAGGCAGCGCTCTTCGATGCTGAGAGCAAGGTCAAAATCACATTTGAAGACGCCGCCGGGCTGGATGAAGCGAAGGAGGAGATTATGGAAATTGTGGAGTTCCTTAAGAACCCCGGCAAGTTCACCAAGTTGGGTGGCAAGATTCCAAAAGGCGCGTTGCTTGTTGGTCCTCCCGGCACTGGAAAGACTTTGCTTGCCAAGGCAGTTGCAGGTGAAGCCGGCGTACCGTTCTTCTCACTCTCCGGTTCCGATTTTGTAGAGATGTTTGTGGGTGTGGGTGCAGCACGTGTGCGCGACCTCTTCAAGCAGGCCAAGGAAAAGGCGCCCTGTATCATCTTCATTGATGAGATTGATGCCATTGGTCGTTCACGCGGCCGCGGTCAGATTCCCGGTGCGAATGACGAAAGAGAAAATACACTCAATTCACTATTGGTCGAGATGGATGGTTTCGCCACCGACAGCGGTGTAATTATCCTCGCAGCCACCAACCGCCCGGATGTGCTTGACTCCGCGTTGTTGCGGCCTGGCCGCTTCGATCGTCAGATCAGTATCGACAAGCCGGATATTGTTGGACGGGAAGCTATCTTCAAAGTGCACCTGAAGCCGATCAAACTTTCAAAAGAAGTTGATACCAAGAAACTCGCCGCGCAGACTCCTGGATTTGCAGGAGCGGAGATCGCGAACGTATGCAACGAGGCGGCCCTTATCGCAGCCCGCAAGGACAAGAAAGAGGTGGAAATGCAGGATTTCCAGGATGCCATTGACCGTGTGATTGGCGGTTTGGAAAAGAAGAACAAACTCATTTCGCCGGAAGAAAAGAAGATCGTTGCCTATCATGAGTCCGGCCATGCAGTGGCAGGATGGTTCCTGGAGCATGCCGATCCGCTCGTGAAGGTGAGCATCGTGCCCCGTGGTGTGGCTGCTTTGGGTTACGCACAGTATCTGCCAAAGGAACAGTTTCTCTACCAGACCGATCAATTGATTGACGAAATGTGCATGGCCTTTGGCGGCCGTGTAGCAGAGGACATCGTGTTTAACAAAATCTCAACCGGAGCGCTGAGCGACCTGGAGCGCATCACCAAGATGGCGTACAGCATGGTGACCGTGTATGGGATGAACAAAGAGATCGGTAACCTATCTTTCTACGACAGCAAGCAATCCGAATACAACTTCCAGAAACCTTATTCTGAGTCTACGGCCGAGAAGATTGACAAGGAAGTGAAGTCGCTGATCGATTTCTGCTACCAGCGTACGAAGAAACTGCTTGTCGACCATCGTGAGCAACTGGAAACCATTTCCAAGGAACTTCTCGAAAAGGAAATTCTGTTCCAGACTGACCTTGAGCGACTGATCGGGAAGAGGCCTTTCAGCCAGCCCACTACTTATGAGAAGTTCACCACCGGTGGAAACGGAGTGAAGAAAGAAGAACCGAAAGAGGAGCAAAAGAAGGAGGAGCCCAAAGTTGAAGAAAGTTCCACGTCTGCTGCAACACCGCCTACCCAGGCTTAACCGGTAATGACTGCATGCATTTCAGGAAAAAGATATTCAATTCTAATTTTGGAATCTGAAGCCTGAAATTGATTCATGACTGAGGTTACCATCAGCCTGCCTCCCGGAAAGAAGATATACTTTTCTTCAGATTATCACCTGGGTGTGCCGGATGCTGCCACCAGCCTTGAGCGTGAGAAAAAAGTCGTCGCCTGGCTGGACCAGGTGAGCGTTGACGCAGCTTCCATCTACCTGCTCGGAGATATTTTCGATTTCTGGTTTGAGTACCGACACAGCATTCCCAAAGGATATATCCGTCTGCAGGGGAAACTGGCAGAGTTGAGAGACAAGGGAATACCCATCTCATTCTTTACCGGCAACCACGACATGTGGATGTTTGATTATTTTCCCAATGAATTGGGCATCCCGATCTACCGCGAACCTATTATCCTTACCTGTGGCTCCCAACGGCTTCTCATCGGGCACGGCGACGGCCTGGGGCCAGGTGAACACGGATACAAGATCCTGAAGAGATTCTTCAACAGCACCCTCTGCCAATGGCTCTTTGC
>JBDHXU010000100.1:0-10606 GCA_039810905.1 Cyclobacteriaceae bacterium
GGTTTGTTCTGTAAAGTTAGAATTCATCCAGCAGAAGATGAGCTTATGCCCTTTTCGCGTTACCAGGTATCCGCTTAATGAGTAATTGTTGCTCAGGGAACCTGTTTTTCCAAAGATATAAGGCCGGTCAGCCTGATAAAACCTCTTCAAGGTACCGCTTTTTCCGCCAACAGCCACCAGCCGAAAGAGCCGGTCTTCAGGAACAACCTGCCCCACTTTTTCCCAAAGGCTCGCAAAGAACCGGGGTGTGAAAAGATTGTACCGGGATAGCCCTGAGCCATCCACCCAGACCGGCTTATCAGGCAGATCGTTGAGTAAGTGTTCCATGGAATAGCGGATGGCTTTCTCTGCATTAAGCGTGTCGCTCAGCGCAGCCGAGCAAAGAATCAGCAATTGTTCTGCAATGAAATTATCACTGGCCTGGAGCATTACCTTGTAGAGACTATCGGTTGGTACTGAATAGATAGTTTGCGCTGACGTTTCAGGTTTTCTCGAAGTTGTCTCCACCGGTCTTCTGAGCGTGTCCGTAAGCAGTCTCACCACCAGTTCATCAGAAACATGAAATGGGATGCTCCATTCAGTGGGGCTCCCCGCGCTGCCCGGTTTAAGTGTGAGCTGATTGGATGAGAAGTTTCGGACCACTTCATGCCTCGGGCCGTTATGAGGGGAAACGACAACATCTCCTCCAAATACACGTGGTTCCGTCAGGAGTGAATTGCCCTCTTTGCGCGCGATGAACCTGTTGCCGAAAGCAGGGAAAGCCGATCGTTCCACCTGGAAGTCATACCCATAATCATCCCACGCCCAGCCGCGTCCAAAGCTTTCAGTCTGAAAATTCGCATTTGAAAAGAACAATCTGCCGTTTGCGGAACGCAGGAAGTCATACGCCTTCGTGTTGGCATTCACTTCACTGTAAAGGAAACTGGGATCCCCGGTTCCCCAGAAGATTAACGAGTCATTCCGCTGAATGAATCGCAACGCCGGGACAGAATCCCCCAGCATTTTCAGGGAGGTGTAGAAGGTAACTACTTTGGTGTTTGAAGCCGGCGTGAAGTAACGGTCACCGTTGAACTCTACAAGGTTCTTCTTCGTTCCCGGATCGTACAAAACAAATCCCAGGTGATCCTTAAACTCTGTTTCAGTTTTCCGGAGTTCCCTGACCAATGCTTGTTTAGGTGAGCAGTTTGAGATCACCGCCAGAAGCAGGAGCCAGCGCCATGATTGCTCAGCCATTCAGATAGCGCTCGCGAAGAATTTTGCAGTGGTGGGTTTCATGACCCGCAATGATGAAGGCCAGCGCCATAACAGTCACCTCATTGTTATTGGCGGTGCCCTTCCGTTTCATCATCTCTTCACTGAACTCTTCAAACAAGTCGATCGTGGTAGTGCGGAGGTGCTGCATCTCATCGCCAATGCGCCGCAGCGACCGTGCCTCTGCGTTCAATTCCGGGGCATAGGCATTTTCGTCAAAGCCTGCCAGTGGCGTTTTGTCATTTCGCGCAAAACGCAATGCGCGGTATGCGAAGATCCGCTCAGCATCGATCATGTGGCAAAGCACCTGGCGGATGGTCCATTTATCCGGTGCATATCGGTAATCCTGTTTGACCTCAGGCACCGAGTGCAGCAGCTCCAGGGTGCGGTAGCCGGAAATCCTCAGTGCCTGCAGGGGGTCCGACTGCTCCACCAGTTTGACATAGCCTTTATAAAAAGGGGGAATGGTATCCAGGTTAATGAACATAGGTCTTCAGAATTGACCTTGAAACTAATGAATTTTTTTGTCCGCCTGAACCATCTTTTTTCTCATGAATTCCTCCACTGGAAGCACCATGAGCGCGATCATCACCTGGACAAGGAATTCTGCCACGGGCGTGCTTTTGAAATTGAGGTTCACTGCAATGATCGTCTGAATAAACTGTATCAGCAATATGATCGTAAGCGCCGATAGGAACCGGCTCAGATAACGATACTTGAGTTGGGACACATTCAGGCGAAGGGAGAGCACTACAAGTGTGCCGAAAATAAAGAACTCCAGCGCATAGAACCAGGATCGTTTCCAGTAGGGCGGGACGACCTTGAAATCAATGGATTCCATTTTCGTCACGTTTCCAAACAGGTCTTTTGATTCTACCATGACAGCATACTTCCCGGGTGGCAGAAAGGGAAATTGAATGACATTGTTCAGGTTAGACCAGTCCGTCCATGATTTCTGAAGTCCTTTAACAAAGTATCGATACTCCACCGCCTGCAGGCTGACAAATTCTGGTTGAATGAATTCAAAAGTGAGGGCACTCTCTGTTTCATCCACTTGCATGATCTTCTTTACAGACAACTTGGACTGTGTCCCCCTGACCTCTTTGAGGAATAGCGGATTGGTCACAGACGGGGAATTCGCCATGTCGCCTGAAAATTTATACAGCTCATTCGTGGAGGTAATCACCCAAAGACTTTTGCCCTGCTCTGCTGGAGAAAGAAACCGCAGATCAGAAAAAAGTCCGAGCCATTCTGTCTTGATTGAACCCTGCAGTCTCTTGTCGATGGTGCGCCAACGATGCCCATCATAGAACCAAAAGCTGCCGCCTGACGCAAAATATTTCCTTGGACTGGGCAGAGAATCATATTTCACAAATGCATTCTTGTAGCTGGCATACTGAAAGAACTGGCCGTTTTGCGCCACATACACATCTGATCCATATGAAAGCCCAACCGTCCGGTCAACAGCGGCTTCCGGAAGGGGCAGTTTCTCTATATCTATGAGTTCACCGCCTTCAATTCCAACCTTATACATGAGATCTCTTCCGCAAATCCAGAGGTTCTCAAGATTGTCTTCAAAGAGATAGTCGGCATATACAGACAGACTGTCGGGAAAGTTGGCCGCTCGCCATCCCTTTTGTTCAGTTCGAAAAGAAGTGATCTCATCATCATACGTTCCGATCAGCAGCTGTTTCAGATTTTCAGCATAATACATGGTCCTGGCCGGTTCCTTGCTCACTGATATTGATTTCAGCCCATTGATTTCGTACACACCACCCACACCTCCGCATAGAAGTTTATTGTCCGCAACCATCAATTGATCCACTTTCCCGGAAATGCCTTCCACAGGCTTGAAAACATATTGGATTCCCTTCAAGACCTTTCTCTTTCTCTGCACCTGTTTGGTCACCGTGGTGGTGGTAGCAGGTTTGATGGTGACTACCTGTTTTTTGGGCGTGACCGGGGTCGGCTCTTCTTTCTTTTTCTTCTTCAGACTCAGGAATCCGAACTTGTTCTTCTTGCTCGTCTGTCTTATCTCATCCTGTATTTCCTGGGTTTCTTCCGGCGTGGTGATGGTCGTTGATTGCGTTACCGTATAGACCTCGTCCTCGTAAATTTCTTCTTTGACCAGCTGGAACAGCCCGAGTGTTGTTCCTACGTACACCTGATCACCAATGGACTGAACACAAAGCAGGTTGCCAACAAGTCCCGGATAGTGGTTGTAGGTTCTGAAAGGCAGAAAGGGTGCAATCCTGCTGAACCCATAGTCGTGCGCAACCCACACCCCCTGATGACGGTCCGTGTGGATGGCGTAAACATCGTTGTCAGGAAGTCCAGTGAAGTAGTGCAGAATATCCTTTGTCTCCCCGCTGTCAACATCCACAAATACGACCCCTCCCCTGAGGGTTCCGATAGCGACCAGCGTGTTGGTAACCCAACTGGCATTTCCCATCACGTTATTGTCCAGGTAGAGCAGGTCATTGGGTTTGAACTCGACTGTCGTTGTGCCGTTTCGCCTGAGGAAGAGGCGGCCATCATCAGTTGCGATGAGATAGGCCTTGCCGTCCGGTGAAGGTTCACTGAATGTAATTTCAGCATTATCCAACTCAGGAAATCCAGCAGGTTCAAGCGACGAACTCAGATGAACAAGTCCTTTCTTTTCCGTCGCCAGGAATACTTGATTATCGATAAGATATATTCCAGAAAAATGCCCGGTTTCAGATGAAGACGCAATCGTAACCTGGGGCTTTGTTTCATTCACACCTATTTCATAAACGGCCCACTCATTTAGAAAGTAGATCTTGTCTGCCAGGGG
The DNA here is from genome assembly GCA_039810905.1 of Cyclobacteriaceae bacterium. Classification (GTDB taxonomy): domain Bacteria; phylum Bacteroidota; class Bacteroidia; order Cytophagales; family Cyclobacteriaceae; genus ELB16-189. Next base: position 4,067 of record JBDHXU010000100.1, read on the forward strand.
CACAGAAGCAAATATGTTTCTTGCTCCCCCGAGGGAATCAGACAGCAAAAAATACTGCTGAACATTCTGATCGTTCCAGCCAAGCTTGCCAAATCCCCTGCTGCCTCCGGCGAAGACATCCCCATTTGAAGACACGGAGAGTGTGTAGACGGCACCATTTGTCTCTACCAATTGCCAGTCGCGGCCATCGAACTCAAGCACTCCTCTCCGGCTGGCAAAATAGAGCACACCCTTTGGGTTCTGAACGATGTCATAGCTTATATAGTTGATGTTGTCATTGTCAGGCTTGTAGTGCGAGACAAAATAATGTCCGGTCTGCGCGATGCCCATCTGTGAGAAAGCCAACCACAGCAACAACAGCTTCAACCGTTTCATGATAAGCAAAAAGGATTACAAGATAAGACTTAAGATGAAACGACAGAAGGCTTTGCCCGGCATTCGTATCAATCCTGGTTGGTGTGTGGTCAATACAGCCGAACAGCAAGGGCTAGCCGATGAATGGCTGTCCACCTAAGAGAAATACCGACTGGCTCAGATTAGCGACCAGGCAGCAGATCAGCTATCGCGCAATAAAGATAAAATCGCTGCCTGCAGCATTATCACCAAACTCGCCCGACCTGGGCTGAGGTTTCAGACTTTCCACATAGGTGTTGATCTCTCCCATGGTCAAAATACCATCCTTGCCTCCCTTGCTCCGCAAGGCCTCCAGGAACTTCCTTGCAAAAGGTGAGTTCATGCCCGGTCTGCCATCGGGTACATATTCCTTGCCACCGGAGGTAAGATACTTGCGGGTCTTATAAGTGAGTTTTCTCGTTACCATTTCGCCCTGAGACGCTTCGCGGTACACGTCGTCATCCATTCCTCGGTGTGCGACTGCGTCATCAAAGGTTCCGCCAAAGCAAACGTCCATGGCGAGAAAGATGTGCTCGCAGGGGATGTTGTTGATGATGCTGCGGAGGCGGTTGTGGGAGAGGTAAGTGGTCTTGGCTTCATCATTGGCCATCGACTCCTTGGTCACAACAAAACCTTCACCAAAGGTCTGATCGTACTGTCCATGGCCAGCAAAGAAGATGAACAACTGATCCAGGGGTTTGTATTTCTTCTCGGCGTACTCTCTCAGTTTCTTCAGTATATCCTGTTGGGATCCGCCTTCGATCGTTTCAACTTTGAAACCATAAGTTTTGGTCAGCTGCTCCGCTATCATGCGACCGTCGTTGACGGGATTCACCAGGTCAGGCCAGTGGTCATAGTCATTGGTTACAAAGAGAACGGCATAATCGGTACGATCCAGCTTGGTGGCATCGGCAAGGGCCGTGCTCCCGACTTTGATCGTGCGCTGGCTAACGGTTTTTACTCCATCAGCAGTCTCCGCAATTATTTCAATCACGTTATTACCATCCATGAGGGTAATGCTTTTTTCCACTACGCTCTTGTGTCTTTCTTCCTCGGTGGCAGGAGCGATATTCATCATCCCCCTCGATCCAGACTCAGCGGATTCCTTCACCACAATCGAGATGTTCTTGATCGGGGAATTGGACTCAATCTCAAACTTGATGCGATATTTCGGCTCGCCCACATAGTTGGTTTCCGCAACTGGTGTAATCCAGTTCACCACCGGGATCACCGCGTTCACCTGTTTGGAAGGATCGCTCAGATCAACTTCAAACTCGTTGGTCCGTGTAACTACGTTTTGCGCCAGGGCAACACCTGCCACTGCCCAGAGTGCCAGAACCATCGTTAACTTTTTCATATACCTTGTCATTTGTGAATGATCAATTTCGTTGCCGCCACTTCCTGGCGATCCTGATAGCTCACTGCCAGCTTCACAATATAAAATCCGCTTCCCACAGTGCTCGCACCTGCATCCCAGCCTGCTGTGTAGAAGCCACCCGGCAAGCTCTTGTCGACCAAAGTCTGTACCTGGCGGCCCGTCATATCAAATACTTCCATGAGCACATTCATCTGCGCACTGTTGTCGGGAAGCGTGAACGGTATGGAGACTGCTCCTGAAGCCGGGTTCGGAGTGGGCATACCGAGGAAGACTCGCTGAGGCTTCAATTGCTCGGCAGCATCTTTGCCATAGTACACTTTGAACTCTTTGGAAACACCGGGTGAGAAACTGTAGGAACTTTCTGTCTTCATGTTGACTGGCCGTTGCAGCGCTACGTCGAACAGCCAGAGGTCCTTCCCGCTTTCAGCAAAATCCGAGTTGTTCCATTTCATTTCTACAGGGGCCGACTCGTCGGAAGCAGCCATAAAGGTCCAGGTAAAACCGGAGATTGTCGGCACCACATCCCTGGAGAACTTCTTCATAAAATGTTCTGGGTGGGCGAATTCCATCTCCAGTTTGCCCATTGGTGATGGCGGCGCGAGATCATCCATATCGTCATATGACAGACTGGCTTTAGGGCTCATGCCCACCCCTCCGAAATTGAATTGTCTTTGACCCTGCGTCATAATGATAGGGACAATCCATTCATCGGCATCAATTCTTGATGTGTAGGAAGGCCGCACTTCCCTGCCGCCGTTCGGAGAAGTTTTGAGTTTTACGGGCACGGTCACTGCGGCATTGGCGAAGACAAACCCTCCGCCAAATACATCGATCGTATTCCCATCCACATAGTTTCCACCCTGATACAGTTTCACTGCATTCACTCCAGTAACCCCTGCGCGACTGTCATCCCAATTGATCGGCATCATATAGGGATTGCCGATGAGGTTGAATCCTTTGGTAAGATTAAGCTGGAACAAATTCGATTGGCTGTATGAAGGCGCCACAGCCTGATCAAAGGCGAGGTTGTGGCCTGCACGGCTCAGGATAAAATATCCTTCTCCTTTAGCTACTGTTGAGAAAGAGGGATAGGTAATCCATGCCTGTGGAGAATCCTGGTATTTAAGGAGTTTCCATGCCGTGACATCTGCGGCTCCGAAATCGGCGAAGATGTTGGGAATATTCGTGGTGGCAAGATCCAGCGGAATCGAGATGATCTTGTAATCGGCAGCTGAGCTTCCTGCCGGCACAGCCAGCGCGATGGTGGTTGGAGAGAAACCTACACGTGTTATATGCGTGCCCGAAGCCGGGCTTGTGGAAGAGTTACCGGAACCGTCTGCTGCAGTGAAATAATATTCCATCCCCATGTCATCGAAGAATGTAGCCTGCAACGGGAAGTCATATTTACTGGAAGTGGCATTAAAGGTGCCGTTGAGGGTTTGATATTGTGTGGCCGTGATTTTCCTGTAACTCATGATCACAGACGCGACCGCAACGTTATCGGAAGCCGTCACACTGAAGGTGGTCCCTGTTATGCTTCCCTTCTGTATGGATGCAGGAGATGTAAACGATACCGTAGGAGCTACGTTATCCAGCGTTGTGAATGACCAGGCTGTAGGCGTCACAGCAAGTGAAGCATTGCCATAAATGTCAGTGAATGCTCCGGCATCTAATTCGACAAAGTATGTTGTCAATGGACTGAGGTTGCCAGAAAGCGTATATGTGTACGTGTTGCCTGCTGCTGATCCTGAAGTTACGGCGATAGTTTGTACCGGTGCACTCGTTGAGGTGACGGTCCTGATCAGAATGTTTTTGCCACCGACCGGTGTGCCTGCTTCACTCAAAGTAAATGATATGGTGTTACCCAGCGCAACGCCGGTAGCGCCGTTGGTCGGATTGAACGTAAATGTGGGACCAGTGAGATCCTCTGTGATCGTTACTACCTGGTTCATTGTCTGTCCGGCCGGGGGGCTGGTCCAGGTCTGTACGCCACCGTTGGGCCATGTGATCTTGATTTCACTGATAGATGTCGCGGTCCCAAGTCCGAAGTGCTGAATCAGGCTGCTTTGGCTTCCATAGCCGGTGCGTGCAGAAACTTCGCGTATTTGCGTACGGGCCGGTGATGTGGTCTTGACGCTGATGCGGGCGCCGATAGCTGCATAGTTGGATACAGTGCCAATCAATTTTATCTCAATCCAATTTTTGGATGAAGATGCAGTGTTGGTGTTTCTGTACAAGTAGGGAGGTACATAACCGGAATTCCGCCCCGTCGCAATGTCGAGGAATCCGTCTTTATCATAGTCTACAAAACCACCGCCGATGTTACCAAGGCCGGCGCTGTTTAACAATTCTGTGCCGGTGTATTTGGTGAATGTGTAATTGGGAGCTCCGCCGTTAAGGAAAATGGAATTGCCTCCAACGTTGTTGATGACGACAAGGTCAAGGTCACCGTCATTGTCAATGTCTCCGAACGCGCTTCCAAATGTCTGCGTTCCGACTTCTGCTACGGGGCTCGCGGTTATGGAAGTAAATGTGCCATTACCATTGTTTTGATAAAGGCGGTCTGCAACGTTAACGCCCTGTTGAGAACCAATGAACAGGTCAAGATCTCCATCATTATCAATATCCCCCCAGCTGGTCGTGCGAGCCTGAAAAAAGACATCCGTGTCGAATACAGTACCGGTTACGACAGAAAAAGTGCCATCGCCGTTATTCTTATACAATCTGTTCGGCACGTTAGGAGATGGTGTAGATGCATTTGCATTGTAGAATGGCACCAGTGCGTCCTGAAGGCCATCATTATTGAAGTCGGCCCAGGATACTTCCCTGCTGATTACAGCATTGGAAGTCAGGGTTCCGGCACTCGTGATCGCCGAAACTGACAGATTGCCCCCACTGCTTGTATTTTTTAACAAAATGGGTGGAACCGCCACTCCACTGGCATCCACATCAGTTATCAGTACGTCAACGAGTCCATCCCTGTCATAATCCGCCAGTGAAGCCGATCTGAAGTTTGCGTAGCTTGATGAAGCTGTTACGATTACCTTCGTGAAGGTCCATGAACCATTGTTCAGAAGCACAAGATCTGCGAGCGTGTTATTGCCTTGTCGCGTAAAGTAAACATCCAGTTTGCCATCGTTGTTGACATCAACAACTGAAGCTCCCCTGTAGACGGCAACATTTTCGCCTGTCAGCACTGTGAGCGGACGGCGCGTAAACTGATTGCTCCCAACATTTTCAAACAGTACAGGGAGAGCAAAGGCACCGGTTGAAGCCTGAAAAGAAGCTGAAATATAGTCCTCATCTCCGTCGCCGTCGAGGTCTCCCCATGCGATGCCCTGCTGGTTCTCAGTGATTAGCGCCAAGCTGTTTGCCACGGGTGTGAAGAGTGTTGAAACCGGAGGAGTAACCGAAGTCTGCGCTGAAGCCGCCGAAGATCCGGCAGCATTCTTGGCTTTGACAGTGTAGTAGTATGTAGTACCGGGTGTGACAGGGGAATCAACATATTGAATTGTCGGATAATTCAAGGTAGCCAATGGCGTTGTCCCGAAAGACCCGCTCGTTGTAGAGCGGAAAATGTCATACTGGGTGGCAAAAGGAACTGATGTCCATACAATCAAATTTTGAGTTCCCGTTATGATATATGCTGTTGCCGTTGGACTTGCGGGCACTGGGTCGGTAGCATTCAAGGTCAGCGTGGTGGTTCCCTCGAATTTTGTGTAGTAAGTAGGGTCGACCTCCCACTTCAGTGTAAGGGTCTTAGTTCCTGAATTCCAAGTCCCCAGACCATTGGCGTACATCTGACCCTGGCTATCATTATTGAAATAAGTTTGTCCGCATGATTCAGTAAAAAAACCAGGTACCGGAGTGACCAGCCCAACAGCGGCCGGAACGACACCCAGTTCGAAGAGTGAAACCGTGAAACTGTTCTTACCCGTCTTTTGAATAGAAACGGCAGTGTTGGTAAAAGGGCCAGCGCCAGAAGCTGTACTTCCCGGGTCGGCGGTTGTAACTGCGGTCCAACTGCGGTTATCCGGCAAAGTCGAAGTACAACTCAACAGACCAAGACTGGAAACCTCGTTTGAGTATGGGGAGTTTCCTGCAGTGTTAACGGCCCGTACCCTGTAATAGTAGGTTGTGACTGAGTCGGCGGGCATGATGCCGTTTGCAAGAACCTTGTTTTGTGGGCTAATAATCTGGCCCCTGTAAGCAAACCCAAGTTGATAGGAAGTATTATTTCCTATCGAGTACTCCAGTTCGAAGCCTGTCTCATTTGCCGAGTTATCATTCCAGGTAAGGTCAACAGTCTGAATGCCCCTGGAACTCACTACAAGGCCGCTGGGTGCGGTTGGAATAATCACAGGTGTTGAACTCTTTTGCATCACTGAATAATTGGTTGATACAAACAAGTACTGCGAAGAAGAGAATACAACGTCTGTGGCGGAGGCAAGGGAGTTGTCATTCAATGTCTTTGTAATCCAGGATGCGCCGCCGTCTGAAGACTGCTGGAAGGTGCCTGTGCCAGCCTGAATAAAGAGATTCAGATCATCATAAGCCCAAATTTTGGCTGATGCGGCAAGTATAGTCGAAGTACTGAAAGTAGTTCCACCATCCGTTGACTTGTACAAAAGGCTGTTATTGCCGATGGCGTATATATTATTCCCCACAATCGTGAAGTCAGTAAGAGACGGGGCATTGAATGCCGTTACTTTTGTTGCTGTGGTAGTAGCATTAACGATCTTCCACAGTTCCCATGTAGTGCCGGAGTT
>JBDHXU010000101.1:0-10431 GCA_039810905.1 Cyclobacteriaceae bacterium
CGAACGGAACTCAATTCCATCCTGAAGGAGGAGGTTACCATCTATTTTGACGAGAATCCCCATGACGGCCTGCTGGAGTCTCATCATGTGGATAAGAGCCTTGAGGGCAAACTTCGCTGCCTGATTTTCTTGCCGATACTCTCTCACACGTACTGCGATCCCCGGAGTTATGCGTGGAGTAATGAGTTTCTGGTTTTTTGCAGGCAGGCGAGGGAGGATGTACTAGGATTTGAGATAAGATTGAATAACGGCAACTTCGCAAGTCGTATTCTCCCAGTTCAGATTCATGAACTGGATCTTGCTGATCAGCGCCTCTTTGAGACTACGGTGGAGAATCCATTGCGTTCAATCGAATTTATATACAAGTCTCCTGGAGTAAACCGGCCATTAATGCCTCAGGACGCTCGAACAGACAATTTAAGGAAGACTTTCTACAGGGACCAGATAAATAAGACGGCTAATGCAATAGCTGAAATAATCAAGGGAATCACCGTTCATGAAGAAAAGACTGCGGCAAGAGGCGAAGCATCCGTGAGTGACGTCCGTTACCCAGAAACCACCCTATGGCAGGAATTGAGTAGAAGAAATGTTTTCCGGGCAGCTTTCACCTATTTGATGGCAGGAATGGTGTTGTATCAACTAGGCCTTTTCCTTACACCGGCGTTGCGAATAGAGGAACGCTATTTGGAGGTGCTATTGTGGATTATGGTGGGGGGACTTCCTGTCGCGATGACGCTCGCGTGGTTTTATGAACTGAGTCCGCACGGGTTTATTCGAACCAATACAGATGTCTCTCTTAGCAATCCATATCCTCCAGAGAGAAAAAAGCCACTAACCGGGCGACCTTTGATTGTATTGCTGATGTTAATGGTTTTCCTGCAGATCATTTACCTGAAGTACTATAAAACCAGACCTATCGATCCTGTAGTGGATTCCATGGGCAATCAAAGAATCAGTATCGCCGTACTTCCATTTGAGAACAGAGGACAGGGTGGAATGGACGCCTATCTTGCTGCGGGTCTCACAGATGATATTATTAACCGTCTCACGATCATCGGCCAGTTAAGAGTCACCAACCATGCCACTGTAATCAAGTATCAGGGCAACACCTTTCCATCAAATAAGATTGCTGGTGAACTGGGCGTAATGGCCATACTCACCGGCAGCGTTCAGCGTTTGGGAAAAGAGTTGATTGTGCGAGCGCATCTAATTGATGGCAGAAGTGAAAATTATATATGGGGTAATACATTTTACAGGACGGCTGAGAGTATTGTTGAGATTCAATCCGAAATAGCTAAGGTTGTAGTTGAGAAACTAGGGATCAGTCTCACCCAACCGGAGAAGGAAAGACTGAATCTGGTAGCAACAGGTAATGCCACGGCCTACGACCATTACCTCAGGGGTCGCAGTCTGTACTACAGGTATCGGCCAGCTTCTAATGATTCAGCCATCAAGGAATTCAAACTTGCCATCCGGCAAGACCCTCGGTATGCAAGGGCCTGGGCGGGACTCGCTGATGCCTACAGTCAAATGAATACTAGGTTTGCAATGCCCGGGCGTTGGCTCGATTCCAGCATGGTAGCGGCCAGTAATGCCATTGGCTTTGATTCAACACTTTCAGAAGCGTACAAAGCATTAGCGAATGGCTATAGCAACAAGGGACTCTACTCAAAGGCTTTTCCCTTGTTGAAAAAGGCTGTGCAACTAAACCCTCTGAACGAAAAGGCTGTAGGTAATCTGGGCACCAACTATCTGCTAAGAAATGATCTGCCCAATGCCATTCGGTGGGAAAAGAAGGCCGTTGGAATGGATCCTGATAATTGGATTCCATATCAAATAATAGGTTGGACCTATCGCCTCCTGGGTGATCTGTCGCTGGCGGAGTCCTGGCTGAAGAAATCAGCCGAGCTTGATTCTGGCGTTTATGATACCTATGAACTTCTGGCATATACCTACATTGGTCAAGGCAGAACGGAGGAGGCCATTCGTTTGGTGCCCCGTGTAGTTAGTATCGGCGGTAAGGATCCCCGCGTACTGGAGATCGCCGGACTAATCTGTAATATGACTGGCGACAGGCACCGTGCCAGGAATTATTTTCGTGAGTCCATAGAAAATAACGAAGCATATAAGGAAGATACAGAAACGGTGAGCCCTATTGCTCTGGGACAAATCCTGATGGAAGATGGCAAGCGTGTGGATGCGGAGGTGTATTTGTCGCATGCTATGTCGATGAAGCTACTTGATATTGAACAGGGCGAAGAAAACTTTGAATCGCGATTCTACATAGCAGCCATTTATGCGATTCGCGGAAACAAGGAATCAGCGCTAAAGTGGTTACAGGAAGCAATCGATTACGGCTGGATGGATCACATTCAGATTACCCATGGCCCGTATTTCAGGCAATTCAAGAATGACCCTGCCTTCCTTGAGAAGGTAAGCTTTCTCAAGCGTAAGGCTGCGACAATGCTCACTCAGCTCGCTAAGGACTAGGGGCTCTTCCTGGCAATTTTGTATGTGACTCCTGTTTGCGTGCAGGATGAGGCTATTGTAAGAATGCTGTACGGACCATCAGTTGCCTGCAAGACGCCAGACATGACGGCAGCGGACATCGATGTGCCGGAAAGGATGGCATATTGCTGCGCATGGGTGACGGGATCGTTCATGTACGTGGAGAATACCTGCGATCCTACTTCAACAAAGTCTACTGGAGGAGCCCCAAAATTGGAATAGCTGGCACAAGCCTTATTACAATCAAGCGCACCCACTGTAAAGAGGTTAGTGTTCCCGCTGTAGCAGCCAGGGAAATTCGTATTGGCATCGCCATTATCATTTCCAGCTGCCATTACTACATAGAAACCATATTTGGCAGCCTGATCCAGGTCTTTGAGAAGTGACGGCGACTCTTTTGCGCAATCGGCACACTTACCACCAAGGCTTAAGTTAATGATGTCGCCTGATTTGGCAGAGTGGTTCTTAATCCACTGGAAAGCATGGTGCACATCGTTGTACTTTCCGCTTCCATCAGCCTTCAGTACCTTGAGTGCAACCAGAGGTGCCATTGGAGCCACCCCAATATTAATGTTATACCTCCTTCCATGGTCATCCGTAAAGACTACTGTGCCACCGCCAGCAATTCCTGCCACATGAGTTCCATGTCCATTGTCGTCCTCTGTGGTGGCACCCGGCGTTACAAAATTATTACTCCGCGCTGCATCAATATTCAAGACGCCCGGATGCGGTGTAATGCCAGTATCAATAATCCATATCGTCTTTGAACCAGCCGTACCGTCGCTTCCAGCCACAACTACTGCGCAGGTTTTCCAGTCATCACCGCCAGTTGATATCAGATACGGTTCTCCCTGTTGTATTGGTTTCCCTTGTTGAATAGGCCTGCCTTCGATCGATGGATCTGCATTATGTACGTCAAAGTCCTCTTCCATTAGCTCGACGTTTTCTGTGTCACGGCTCATTTTTGCGGCTGATGCACTATCAAGTTTAATGGTAAATGATGGACCCGGATCTACTTGTATCGCCGATGGCCTTATGTCAGGTTTGAAGTTTTTGACGTAATCCAAAACATGCTTCAGCTTTTTGGACTCTACATTCTTTTGGTCTAGGGTATCCCCTTTCAATCCCTCTTCAAAAGGTGTGAAAAATGCAGGTCGCATGAATACGATATAGATCGTCGAGTCGGGATTAATCATCTTCCCAGTATGATGATAGACCACCTTTGGCTCCTTCTTCGGAGCACAAGAGATCGCCAGCAGAACCGCTGCGAAGGGGAGAAGGCGTTGCATATATTTAGAGTTTAGGTCATTGAATATAAAAAATCGAACCAGAATCTCAAGTAGATTCTTTGCGTCAGCTGAGTTAATTCGGATCAATTCAGCAGAATCAGATCACTGATTATTATAAAGGAGTACCTGAAAACCCGGATTTGACTTTCGGCTATCTTTGCGCAACCTAATAGTAGCCATATGAAATTAATGACGCTTCTGCTTTTGAGTCTGGGTTCACTTGTCACCCGCGCCCAATCCGAATTCTTTGAACTCCGTATTTACCACTTCCCCGACTCGAAGAGTACTGCCCCCACTGAGCAGTTCCTTCAAAACGCTTTGCTCCCAGCCCTTCACCAGCAAGGTATTTCCCGGATCGGCGTTTTCAAGCCGGCTGCCAGGGACACCATCCACAAGAACAGCCTTTATGTCCTCATTCCTTTTAAGGATCTCAGCCAGATGGATAAGGTCAATACTTCACTTTGGAACGATCAGGCTTTCCTGAAAGCAGGCGAGACGTACCTCAACGCGTCATGGGATCAACCGCCGTACCAGCGCATGGAGACTATTGTACTCAAAGCATTCAAGGATATGCCGCAATTGGAAAAACCGGGACTCAAAGGGCCAAGGGAGAACAGGATTTACGAGCTGCGCAGCTATGAAGGGCCTACAGAAAAACTCTACCGGAGCAAGGTGCACATGTTCAACGAAGGAAAGGAGATCGGACTGTTTAAACGTCTTAAGTTCAATGCAGTCTTCTACGCCGAGACCCTGGCCGGTTCCCGCATGCCAAACCTGATGTATATGACCTCTTTTGAGAGTATGGCTGAACGGGACAGTCATTGGAAATTGTTTAGTGATGACCCTGAATGGAAGGTGCTGTCTGCCAAACCTGAATACCAGCACACGGTTTCCAGGATCGAAATACACTTTCTTACCCCCACAGAATATTCTGACTACTAAAGATTTCTTCTGAAACAAAAGAATAACTTTGAATGATCAACAGTTGGCGTTTGTGGGAAATGATTTTGATTTTCTGATCGGGCAGTGGAGGGTGGTGAACTCCAGGCTTCGTCACTGGCTTTGCGACTCGACTGACTGGTTTGAATTTGAGTCGGCACACACAGAAAAGAAACTGGCCAGCGGACTGGGAACTTTTGCGATGCATGAATACCTGCTGGAGGGATCAGCGTTCGCCAGGAGCGTGCTGCGGCAGTACAGTCCATCAGACCAATTCTGGAAAATATGCAGGATGGATGCCATGAGCCCTGTAAAGTTTTCTGAGCTGATTGGCTCTTTCTGGGCAGGTAAGGGGAGGTTCCTCTCGAAGGGGATATTCAAAGATCAGGATGTACTCGTGTGGGTGGAGTGGACAAAAGTGTGTGAGACTTTCGTGTGTTGGGAGCAGGCTCTCTCTGGCGATAACGGAAAGACCTGGGAAACCAATTGGGTAATGGAGTTCTATAGAGTGAATGAGTGAAGAATGAAGAGTGAAGAATGAAGGAAATGACAGGAGTAAGGGTAGGTAATTTTGATGCCTAAGCTAATACCCAAAAGCCAATAGAAGCCAGTACCTGCCAGTACCCATTGCCATACCATGATATCTGAAGGCGAAATCTTACACATCATTGAAGGATTCAAAGACCGGACACTTCCTTCAGGTGAATGGAACCACCAGGCGCATCTCATTACCGCACTATGGGCGCATACCAATTTTAACAGTGACGAAGCTGTGTGCTTCATGCGCGCAGGCATCATTACCTATAATGCCTCCAGCGGAGGGCGTAATACCGCCACGGAAGGTTATCATGAGACTATGACGCTATTCTGGTGCAGGGTAATTGATGGCTATGTGAAAGCGCACAGGGAGAAGACCCTGCTTCTGCTTTGTCAGGAATTCCTGAAGAGTGAATGGTCGTCGAAAGATTTGCCGCTGCAGTATTATTCGAAAGAAAGACTTTTCTCCACAAAAGCACGGGCCATGTGGCTGGAGCCGGATCTCAAATTATTTCTGGAATAGTTTCTCTGAGTCTCTGACCTGAGACTTCCATCTGGCGTTGAAGTAAATCATTGATCCGATTACGAGAAGGCTCCCTGCAATGGATAAAACGTATGCACTTCCTGAGAAGAAATCAAGCCAGCTAAGGTTGCGATGACCGAATTGCTTATAGAATAACACTGAAACGCTTCCCACGTATCCGACTGAGTCGGCTACATACATTACAAATCCCACAGTCCCGGAGACGTGGAAGGTTGCGAGGAGGCGGTCAAAGAAAGAACTGTTGAAAGGTATATACCCCAGGTAAAGACCAAGCCCGATAAGTGTCATCCACACCGGGGCGCTGATCATCTGCTCCTGGAAGAGCCACGTTGCCACCCCCACCAGGATGCTGCCTGCCAGGATGAGCCAATGGATAACCTGAAGCGCTTTTCGGTTGTCGCGTATCATCACCATGCTTCCAATCATTACAAGGCAGGCAATGCTGATGGGCGTCTCCGTGGCAGTAAATATTTCAGGAGAGTTGCCGTACCCGAGGGACTTCCAGATATCAGCAGAAAAATTATCCCTGAACTCCCTGAAGGTGGTGAGCATGGCATAGAAAAGAACAATCAGTACCAGACCGAAGAAAAACCTGGAAACAAATGCCTTTCGCTCCGGGCCTGCCATGGGTTGCCTCTTTGTCCGATGCATCTCATCCGCTGCCGTCGGAGGGGGCACCTGATTTAATAACCACAGAAAGAACAGCAGGGGCGCCATGAAAACCAACGCGCCAACAAAAGGCATCCATGTCTCTGAAACATGCCAGTCGCGCATAATGAAGCCTCCAACGGATTTGCAAAGCCCAGCTGAGAAGATAAAACTTACTGCAAGCGACGCACCGAGGAAATCTGTATTGCGTCTTCCCTCCAGATAACCGAATACCATTCCCCACACCAGTCCAAGCGGAAATCCGTTGGTAAACAGAAAAAGTAAATTGTAAGGTGCGGGCACCAGGGCGAAAAGCAGCCAGGAGAGACTTGCAATGGTCACGCAGATCAGAATCCCCATTCCACGAGAAGCGGCTCTGAGTTCACTGATGATCTTGATGCCTGCAAATTTCGACGAAGCATAGCCTGCCACCTGGAATGTCACCAGCCAGATTTTATAATCGACGCCCGCATACGACAACCCTTCAAATGTGGCTACGGCAAAAGTCTTGCGTAGCGCATAGATGCAGGTGTACAAACAGAAGGCGCTGATGGCAGCAAATAGTGAAAGGGTAAGAGGGTGACTTTCCTGAAGCCATTTCCGGATCCTGCTTTGGTCAGCCGGTAAGTCCTTGCTCATTGAATCGTTGTGATATCCATTTTCCAGCCGACAATATATGAATCTCCCTGTAACCGGCCTGCAACAGAATATGAGCAGCGGTTGTGAACTCCCGGACCAGATCGGTTTTTACATGGGCATCTGAACTGATGGTGACCCGTATGCCTAGTTTATGTGCATGTTCGAGTACCCAGGGGCTGGGATATGTGGTCGGATATTTCTTTTGATAAATTCCCCGTGTATTTACTTCAAGGATGCAGTCCTGCCTGGAAATCTCCTTTAGAGTTTGTTCAATTTCATCCCGCCACCATAGATCATTCTCACTAAAGTATTGTCCTTGAAGATTCTGAATCTTGATCTTATCCATATGCCCGACAATATCAGGCCGTGAATTATTGATCATCCTCCGAGTTGAATCAAAATAGACCCTGGCCGCCTCCTGAAAGTTGCCCTGATAGATTCTGGTTAGTTCTGTCTTGAACCGTTCGTGCGGTCCGTCGATTTCCATTGCGATTCCTGGCGTTCCGCCGATCAGGTGTACCGAGCCGATGGTGAAGTCCAATAGGTTGCGAAAGTCGGTTGGTCCAATTACTTCGGGTATGTAATCCACTTCCAGTCCGGCGTAAACCTCCAGCCCTTCATGCAGTTTACCGGCTGTCCTGATATCCTCAAGGTAGGTATGGAAATGATCTTTGGACATGCACCAAGGCAGTTTCGGCATGAATGGTGCATGTGAAGAAAAGCCTATTGCCTGCAGGCCGAGCCTGAAGGCTTCATCGGTAATTTCTTCAACCGTATGCTTGCCGTCACAATAACGGGTATGGCAATGGAAGTTGGCCCACATGAAACTGATATTAACAACACTAATAGCACCGCAAACTATTATATTGTCTCGACATCATCTATCCATGAGAGCAATCAGACTAGCATTCATTCTTTGGATTGGCGTCACGGGCCTTCTGTTTGGTCAGCCGCGTTACAAAACAAAGAATGTAATCCTTATCACGCTGGACGGAATGCGATGGCAGGAGATATTCAGTGGTGCCGAGCACCGGCTGATATCCCATGAGTTCGTGCAGGACTCCGCCTCCTTGGTGAGAGACTTTTGGGGAGAGACACCTGAAGTCAGAAGATCCAGATTGATGCCTTTCCTGTGGACCGAGATAGCGGTGAAAGGTCAGTTACTGGGCAACCGTCAATATGGAAATTTTGTGAATGTGACAAACCGTCAATGGTTCTCTTATCCGGGTTATAATGAATTGCTTTGTGGTTTCGCAGATGATGAGCGCATTCATTCCAACGACAAATTCAATAATCCCAACCAGACCATTCTTGAATACATCAATAATCAGCCAGTATTCAAAGGCAAAGTTGTTGCCTATACTTCATGGGATGTTTTCCCTTTTATTATTAATGCAGAGCGTAGTGGCATCAGGGTAAATTCGGGACTGGTCACACAGTTACCGGCGGTATCCGAGAGAGAAAAGTTACTGAATGATCTCATGTTTCAGGTGCCCAACCCCCTTGGTGATGTGCGGCTGGACGCATTCACCTATCACTATGCCTTTGAATACCTGAGAAAGAACAAACCCCGCCTGATGTATTTGTCGTTTGATGAAACCGACGATTTTGCTCACCAGGGGAAGTATGAATGGTACCTGCGATCTGCTCATTACACTGATTTTTTCATCCGGTCTATATGGAATTACTGCCAGTCTGACCCACAATATCGCGGGAGCACCACCCTTATTATTACCTGCGATCATGGACGGGGAAATGTGGGGAAATCCGATTGGCGGGATCATGGAATCAGTGTGCCAGGCGCAGATCAAATTTGGATGGCTATTATTGGACCTGACACGCCTGGTGGCGGTGAGCGCAGGACACAGGAACAGCACTATCAGAATCAGTTAGCCAGAACAATTGTCGCCCTTTTAGGCCTTCAACTTCCGCCAGAACACAAGGCTGGCAATTCGATGGAAGGGATTATTAAAAGGTAGTACACAATTAAGCAATTGACAATTAGCTACTTGGAATGCTTAATGTTAAGTTTTTTCGCTTCCCTTTAAAATATTGTTACGGCATTTTAGATTTGAGAAAAGCAAAGTCTTATGTCCAAGCCCGACAAGAGCATCAAGAAAGACACTGAATTGAAATTCAGTACCAGTATCATGCAAACAACCGAAGCTATGTCGGTGAAGCAGCCCTCCAAGAAGTTGAAGAAGGCTGTGAAAAAGGCTTCAAAGAAACTGACCAAGGCTGTAATAAAAGACTTGAAGAAATCTGCTTCATCTAGCAAAAAGGCTGAAAAAGCAGAAAAGAAGGCCGCAAAAAAGAAAGATAAGAGTGCTGCGGTCAGTGCCGTATCAAACGGCGTTCCGGCCAAAGGATAGCTTTTCTCCGCCCAGGTCAAGTTCCTAACTTGTCACTGGAGTATAGTTTCAATTATTTTCTGTAGTCAAGTGCGGGCTTGCGGTCTCCAATCAGTGCCTCGTATTTGAATTCAGGTCCGGTCCTGGTTTTGAATTCCTTCCATGCGGCATCAATCGTAGCGGGGGTAGTGTAAAGATCCACCGCTGTAAGGGCAATGGTTTTAGCAGCCATCATCATCCCTTTATAGCCGATAGTGGTTCCTCCTGCGGCCACGGCTTGCCAACTATGTGCCGAGGTTCCAGGCACCCAGGTGGCAGTACCCAGTCCAACCGTTGGCACAACCCAACTTACATCCCCCACATCTGTGGAGGCGCTGCCGTCATATTGCCGCAGGGGACCGATCGTATTGGTGGACTCAAGTGGAGGCACCTGCCCGGTGAAAGTCTTTTGAATCTTCTCGGCGAAGGCTCGCTCTTCCGGAGTATAGGTATATCCACCCACCGTGTGAAGGTTAGCGTCCATCACTTTAGCAAGTGTCTCATTGCCCAATAGTTCATGAACTCCTCCAGTGACTTCAACTTCGACGCGGGTTTCGGTTCCCATTGCCGCGCCCTGGGCCGCTTTTTCAATCCGCTCCCAGATTGACTTTACATTGTCCCTTTTCGGATTGCGCACATAGTAGTAAACTTCAGCAAAGGCAGGCACTACATTCGGTGCTTCGCCGCCGCGTGTGATCACATAGTGAATTCTTGTTTCCTGAGGCACATGTTCTCTGAGCATGTTCACCATCACGTCCATGGCTTCCACTGCATCCAGGGCGGATCTTCCGCGTTCAGGAGAAGCAGCCGCGTGTGAGGCTACTCCATAGAATCTAAACTTGCCGGTCTTGTTTGCGAGTGAAGAGCCATAACTGGCTGAGTTAGCCATCGAGGGATGCCAGTGCAATACGATATCGACATCTTTGAAAAGTCCTTC
>JBDHXU010000102.1:0-10290 GCA_039810905.1 Cyclobacteriaceae bacterium
ATTTTGAATGTTGAAGTGATCGATCATAGGTTCGGCATATTGTTCTTGGGGCATAATCAAGGCTGAAGAGTCGAAATCAACAAGCAGAAATCATTCAATTTCCATTTCCTCCTCTTACGAATAGCCATGACAATGTGGCAAACAGGAGCGTCATGCCTATCCGGAATAGCATGGCAAGAAATGTTCTTTGTTCATAAACCCCACCGGTATTTATATGCCAGATAAGTAACGCAAAACTTAGCAGCAAGATCGTTGAGACTATTAGCAGGATCCTTGTCGTCCAGGGTTTTGAAAAGAACAAGCCGTAGGCCGAGAAGACGTACAGGAATCCGCAGATGTGGTTGGACCAAACAATGAATGGTACATAGTTTCCTTCTTTGGCCCGGATTCCGAACAGATCATAGATAACGGACGTGCTCATGAACAATGTGACCAATGCAAAGAGCAATACCGCAATGGCAGTTATTTGTCTTATGATCTTCATGGCTAGCATTTATAGCTCTAAAATTTGTTAATTACTGCCAATGACCAGATCATGTGAAGGAATCGAATGAGTCGTTATGCAACCAACAAAACTGACTTCTCCATTTCCACAGCCTTGGGAAACAGTATATTGTTTTCCAGATGTATGTGCAGATGCAGGTCTTCCTCAAACTCTTTCAACATGGCCAGGGTAACCCTGTACGTGTTGCATGCATCTGCCGGTGGTGCATAATGATTGGCTAAAGTCTCAATTCTGCGAAACCGCTCTCCTTCACCATCATGTTCCTGGTTCATCACGGCAATGGGATTTTGAATGGTGCCAAAAGGCGGTGCAGCAATCGGTTCACCGGCGGATTTTTGCTTAACCATTTTTCGTATGAAGGGGAACAATATGAATTCCTCCTTTTTCATGTGCGTGGTCAGCACGCCTGCGGATTCGTGAAATAATTTGGCCATTTCCTCAAGTTCAGGATGTCTTTCTCCATGGACACTCACGACCTTGTTCAGAAACTGCATGATCTCAGGGATCCTGGATTCTACATAGCGATGATGCTTCTTTTCAATATAATCCACCAATAGATCAAGCGGCCAGGAATTGTAGTCTGCAGACCTGTCTTCGGCCTGTGTAGTAGACTTCTGCAACGCCTCAATCAGCTCAGCTGGCTCGATGTTTTTGTGTTCACAAGCTTCAGCGATACTGCGTCCACCCTTGCAGCAAAAATCAATTCCATAGGCCTGGAACACCGCGGCTGAGCGGTAGTCCTTTGCTACCACTTCCCCAATAATGTTGTCTGATTTAATATTCATATTGTGTTTGTCTAAAAGTATCACTGCTCAGTTAACGACAAAAGTGTCGTAAATAGATACAAATTTTTTACCTCACGAGAATCGTTTTACCGGATTTAAGGCCGATGGCCAGATCATAAACTGTGGTAGTTTCCAGCATTTTCTTCAGCTCAGCTCTTACTTTCGCAAATTTTTCATGCATGGGACACGGCCGGGCGCTGCTACATTGTGACAACCCCAGGCCGCAGCCGTTGTATACCGAGTCGCCGTCAATGGCAAAAACTATATCGCTTGCCGTGATTCGCTTCATTCGTATAGGGTCGATGAAGAAGCCTCCATTCGGTCCTGTAAGAGAGTTGACTATGTTGTGTTTGGTGAGGGCTCCCAAAACCTTGCCTGTAAATGCTTCGGGTGAACCTGAATTCTCCACGACATCACCAATTTTCACACGTTTCCCCTCCAGGGACTGCGTGGCGATGTAGATAATGGCTTTGATGCCGTATTCACATCCTTTGGAAAACATGGCTGCGGTAATTGTTACCAGACAAAGGTACTGAATCTCTTGTCAATTTACGACATATAAGTCGTAAATATATTTTCGCCATCCGGGAGTGAATCGGGACGTTCCGGAATGAATTTTAAACCGCCGATGCGCCGGTTTCCACCGGTACTACGACTGCGCAAACGGGCTGACTAAATGAATTTCGAATAAATATAGAGCGAAATCAATCCAAGGCTTATGGTGGAAACATATAAATACTTGACCCAATCTACTGTGAGTGCGTCTTCAACTGGGGCCTTTAGTCCGGATGCCCTTAGGATTACCTGCAATCCCTGGTAGACATAGATCAAAATTACAACAGTGAGAGCTACGATGGCCATCGAAAGGTACAGGATCAGCCTCATTTGAAAAGAACTGAATTCACTCTGAAGTAGAATATGGTTCCATTCCAGGAATGAGAGATTACTCAATGTATTCATAGTTGGTTAGGGAATGGGTTGGGTTGATTTTGCTTACCGCGACCGCTTGTTGTTACTGCCTGCAAGAGTAAGATAATGCCGATCGTAAGAAGGGAAGGAGCAAGGATCATCAACATGCCCCAATTCATTCTCCAAAATCCGCTGGCCGGGTCATACTGAAAGCAACTTGTCCAGACATTGCGGTCAAGCGTAGAATAGACGGGAACGAAATCATTTGTCAGTTCCCGGAACAGACGGTCCCATTGTCTATTATCAGGAAGTCCTTCTATCCAATGGCGTATTTTTCCGTCCTGACCAACCAGGACCAGTACAGTATTATGATCATAAAGTTCATCAAGCCGCCGTACCTGCAATCCAAGCAACGATAATAAGCCAGTGCTGCTCTCTTTCTCGAGAACGCCGAAAGTCCAATTAGACGGTGGAGGATTGCCGTCGTTAAAGCCTGCCATTTTGATTAACTGCGCAGGACTATCCTCTGGATCAAAACTTAGCACCATCATCTGAAATCGATCTTCAGGTGTGGCCTGCATTAGAACGTGGTCGCGTACCTGCAGCAGGTAGGGGTTGCATACACCCGGGCAGCGGCTATAGGCGAGTGTAATGATAATAGGTTTCTGTGCATAACATGCAGAAAGGTATACGAAGGAGTTATCGGATATTCTGATTTTTACATCCGGTACTTTTCGGAGCAAATAATCCGACTCGACGGGACTTTGCAGCAACAGGGCGCTCAGGAGAATAATTGCCTGGCACATCGTTTTGTAAAATCAAATGTGTAGATGATCATTCCGGTAAGATACAGAGAGGCAAATATCACGGCCATTTGGGCAAGGGAAACCCCCTTATTTACCACTTCATTATATGAATCAACCCTTCGGGGTACGGAAAGTGCCCCACCCAGATAGAAGGAAAGGACGAAACCGACGCCTCCGGTCACCAGTAGACTGAAGATTATTTTCACAAGGCCCGGTGCGATTTTCTTGTTTCCAACTTCGTCTGCAAACCAGCTTGCAAAGGCGAGACTGAAGAACACATTACCCAGCAAATTATAGGTGTGAAAATGAGCCGGCACCCATTGGGTATTATGTAGAACAAAGTTGTTCGCAATAACAGCGTCCAGAATGGCCCCCACTCCTCCGATGGCCCAAAACATAACGCCAAAAAAATAAAGTAGAGATGCAAGGCTCCACTTCATGTTGGAATGATAGACGGTTGTAAGCACTGAAAAAATAGTAACGCAGGCTGCAGGCAGCGGTGCAAACCACGACATGATCTGTCCTGCAAATTGAAAGGCAACTGGTTGCGCAAAGTCCATGTACAAATGATGGAAGTAGGCGAACAGCACAATCAGCAGGGTCGCATTCCATGACAAGCCGACATACCAGCTTGTCTTGTACGCAGGCTTGCCCGCCATTCGCGGGAATAATTCATAAAGAACGGCCAATCCCAGATAGAGCATTTCATTGACAAGTGTGTGCCCGAAAAAGAACGTAAGGTTCTTCATCAGCAGTGGGTCATTGGACATGGAACCGCTTTTAAGAAATTCCAGATAATAGAGTATCAATAGCACTACAGCTGCCAGTATACAGGCAGTAACCCCAATTAATGAAACGAATGATATAAGAATGAAGGGTGAAACGGCGGGGCCAGGCCGGCCACTAATATGATGCCAGGCGAGTGCTTGTGTAACCGTGAAATTCCTGAGAATCGTGAAAATCAGAACCAATGACCATATCAGCCATCCAACACCTAAAATGGTGAGGGCGACAAGAAAAAGCAATGGACCGCTTTCCATCACTTTTGCATAGAAAGGCAGAGGATAGAGAAAATACCATCCCGCATGAAATTTTGTAAGAAACGTCGAAATCAATAAGATCACCACACCTGTTATTGTACATGCGTAAGCTATTATACCTCCCCAACGAGGAACAGGAAAATAGGTACTAAGGATATATTGTATGCCAGCCATGCCTGCAACAAACCAGACTCCCGCCATTAGAAGGCCGTGCGAAGTCATAAGGACATAGAAGTTCAAAGGACCTATTTTGACCAGTTCAGCCTGCTCCATGCGCATCGTCAACCCAAATGCAATGGCAACAAGAAACACAATCAATGTTGTGATTAACCAAAGCAGCGTAGACTTTTTGAAAGAAGTATTCATGATACAGTAATTCTTTATTCAACACTTATCTTTGCTGACATACCACCATGGGCTACACCGCAGTACTCAAGGCACAGAATATCGTAGGTGCCGCTTTCTGAGAATTTCCATCGTAGCCGGTTCACATAGCCTGGCATGGCCTGAACCTGCGCCAGTAAAACGCCATCTTTATAGAGACTGAACCCATGGTTTACGTCAAAGCTGGAAACATTAAATTCAACGATCTCATTTGCGCGGAGCCTGATTTCTGATCCGGCGGACTTGCCAATATCATCCGCCGAGTTGATTGGGGATTTCGAAAGCGCAAAGGAGAATTGTCTGGCCACCACAAAAATTCGTTGTGCTGGTGTTTCCTTTGCATAAAGAAAGTAGGGCGATCTTGGCAATGAGATGCCCAGTACCAGCGACACCGTTCCGAACGCAATAAAGAAGAAAATGGCCCGCTTGCGATTAACATTTTGAAGCTCGCCACTTTTTCTTGACGAGAGGAATACAAGAAAAAAGACAGAAACGATGATTAGGAACATCAGACTGAATACGAGGAATACTTCTTTTTGAATGGTCATAACCAAATGTTCATAAATGCCTTTTGCAAGAGGGTATAACAAGTCACACGGACCCTTACGGTGGGCTCAGATCTTACGTAACAGAGGATGGGGTTGAAAACAAATGTAACCGTTCATTTCACATTAACGACAATTAAGTCGGAAAATATTGAGAACCTGAAAATTCTGGCATTGAAAGTTGATTGTCCGGGTAGTACCAGTAATCAATTATGGAGATCGCAGGTCTGAGTTAAGTATTGCTAAAGAATGTCATGATTGGAGTGACCACTACGATCGATGGCAAATCTTCCGGAGTCAAAAGACGCTGCCGTCACAGATGCATCGGGTCGTTTTGTGTTTCCAACAGACTGGTGGACCGGGTGATTCTAAAAGGTCAGGAGGTCTCTGCTTAAGGTTCGACTTCTGGAAGTACCAAATATTCAAATCTGTAGTAATACTTTCTGTACCAGTAGATTCCTGCTCCACAAGCAGTAAGTGCCAGTAACCAGGCTGGAACCTGGAAGAGAATCATGATGATGCTGAGCAATGTCTCTGCAAGAATCAATCGCACAAACGTCTCCACGTTGATTTGCCTGCGGAACAGGAAGGCGTAAGCAGCAAAAGAAAGGCTGAGGCCATAAAGAACGAATGAGAACAACTGATAGAATGGAATGGAGGACGGAACGTGCTTTATCAAGACCACTATTTCCGGCAAAAGCAATGCGAACACGCTCATCCAAAAGAAGCTGGCTCTTTTGTGAAGGGCCATAGGCAATGCTTTCCATACTGAAAGCGACTTGTTTTCAAAAAGGTGATATTCAAAAACAATGATCAGGTTGGATGAAAAAGCCACGGAGCACCCCATGAGCAGTAGTCTTTCATCAAAAGTGTCGTAGTTGTATAGTGTCGCGACCCCTGCCAACATCAGGCAGGAAAATACTTTGACCCCCAGCAACATCAATGGCTGACGGAGCGAAAGCCATATGGGATAAAATAACGGATAGGGCATGGTGAATTTCCGCCGCATGAATTCCTGAATCTTGCCGACTTTCCTTTCACGCCAGGGACTCAGGAGTAGTCTTGAAAAGTGAAAGGCGATTGAAAAGACGAGCGCGAGCAAGCCTGTACTAATGATGGCAAAGACCTGGTACTTGGCCGTGGAGAATGCCATTATGAGAAGAAAGGTACCGTAGGCGACAGCCGGCAGAAATTGCTGAAAGGCAACAACTATTAGCACAGGCCACTGAGTCAGTTTGCCTGCCAGTCCGAAGGTAAAGAGAATGTGATTCTCGGGTTTGGTAATTGCAAGTGAGTTGAACAGGCCGACCTGTACTGCATACATGATCCAGATGGCAACGGGTATGATGGCAGTTCCTGCGCTGGCAGAAAAGTATTGTGCCAGGGCGCGATGTTCGGCGCCACCCATGAAACCGAAACCAATTCCAATAACGAGGAGGAAAAAACCCGCATGTTCGCGGTAGAATTCGCGAACGATGATTCTCTGTAAGACTTTGAATACGGGTTTCAAATAAGTTGCTTCTGATAAATGTTGAGTGTCGTGAAGTCCCTGATGCCCAATTCATCCAGCGGTTCATGAGAAGAGACTAATGCAATAGCTCCGGACTTTGTTTTTTCCGATAGAAGACTAGAGAGCGTTTGGCGTGTGGCGGAGTCGAGCGTGATGAACGGCTCATCCAGGACAATCAATTCCGGTTGACCGGACAGCGCCATGGCCAGTGATATTTTCTTCAGCATGCCGCTGGAGCATGCTTCGCAGGGTTTGTCCATATGCATGCTCACATCCAGTTTTCGGCAGTATTCATCCTGCTCGGTTACGGGCACAGAGCGGATCTTCCCCGCGAAACGCATAAGGTCGCGGCCGGTAAGAAAGCCAGGAAACAGTGGTTCCGCCTCGCTGTAGGTCAGTCGCTTCCGGAATTCGACGGGATTTTTTTGCAGATCGGGACCGTCATCAAAAGCAATGGTGCCTTCAAAAGGAAGGAGTCCTGCGATGCATTTAAACAGCGTGGACTTTCCGGAACCATTTTCCCCGCGGATCCAGTAGAGGCCCGGTTCGAAGGACTGGTATTGAATTGAAAGGACTGGATGGTTGTTAAAGCTTTTTCGAAAATCACGAAGAACAATCATCCTTACGGTCTGATCACCTGTACTTCATACGTAATCTGAGCCTTGAGGGATGAGGCTACGGAGCAATATTTTTCCAGGGCAAGGGCAGACACCTTGTCAAGTTCCTCTTCTGTTACGTCAGGGGAGGTAACGATGTATTTGCAGTGAATCTTGGTAAAGTATCTCGGCGGTCTTTCCATGCGGTCTGCCTCGGCATCGATCACAAATTTCGTCACGGTCTTCTTCCGCTTCTTCAACATAGACACGATATCCACGGCGCCGCAGCCAGCAACGGCTGAGAGTACAAGTTCCATGGGACTAAGTGCCTTCTTCTCCTCCTTCTTGCGCATGTCGATGGTTACGGTGTTGCCATTCTCGTTGGTGGCTTCATATACTTCATCGCCGAGCATGTGGGTAATGATCTTCATGTCAATTTTGTCAGTTAGTTCAATGATTTTCGGGGGGTAAATTTACTATTTTGCCGCCATGACCCTTTCCGAAAAGATCAAACCTTTCCTTCGCGACGTTCCTGATTTTCCAAAGCCAGGAGTTCTCTTCAAGGATATTACACCCTTGCTTGCTTCTCCGGCGATGCGCTCGGAAGTGGTGAAAGCGATGGCGGATCAGGTTCGCCCATTTTCACCACAGGCAATTGCCGCAGTGGAGGCCAGAGGGTTCATTTTCGGAATGCTGCTCGCACAGGAGTTGGGGATTTCCTTCGTGCCTGTGCGGAAGGCCGGAAAATTGCCCTACCGCAAGATCCATGAACAATATGCACTTGAATATGGTATCGCCGAAATTGAAATGCATGAGGATGCCCTGGCCAGGGGGACAAGGGTGATTATCCATGACGATCTTCTCGCAACGGGAGGTACTGCGGCAGCAGCTGGCAAGATGGTCCAGCGTCTGGGGGGAATCGTTGCCGGCTATTCGTTTCTTATCAATCTGTCCTTTCTGGAGGGCGAAAAAAGATTGAAAGAGCAGTTCTCTGTTCAGCCTCAGTTTTTGATCAGTTTCTGACTTAAACTTTCTGCTACCTTTGGCGTTATTAGGCCAATGGCTGGATTAGTCCGCATACCTATGTTCCCGCTCACCATCTTCCCCCTTCCGGGTGAAATGGTGCCCCTCCATATTTTCGAACCTCGCTACCGGCAGTTACTGAAGGATGCCGAAGAACGGGATATTTCATTCGGAATCTATTTCAACCATACCTCCAACAAGGAAAAGTTGGGGTCACTGGTCAAGCTCGAAAGTGTGATCAAGCGTTATGAAGGAGGCGAATCGGATATCATTGTGAAGTGTCAGGACCTTTTTAACCTCGACAAGCTATATCGGAGCTTTAAGGATAAGTTATACCCGGGCGGGGAAGTGGAATTCTGGGAAATTGATTTGCAGTCCCCCGTCAGCCCCCGTCTATTTCAGGAGTTTGAGGAGTACATGCGACTGTTGAAGCTCAACAGGGTGCAATTGCCTTGTTCTGTCTATCATGTCGCCAACGAACTCAGTCTTGAATTCGATGACAAGCTAAGATTTGTAGGACTTGACACTGCAAAGAAGGAGCAATTCCTGTTATCGCGCCTCAAATTCCAAAAGCATCTGCTTTCACAAGCGGAAAAGTCGAGAGATGTATTTCATTTGAACTAGGTCACGCGTTCTGCGGGGCTTTAACAATGTCTTAACCTTAATTAACCCAGCCTGTGAAACTACCTGCAGTGTGTGGTCGTCTTATGATCATAACCAATCAAAAATGTTATGAGAAAAACACTGTTCATCATTGCAGGAATGCTGGCCGTCGTGGGTGCTGTAGCCGGCCTTGGGAAAGATGGATTATCGCCTGATCCTGAAATGGCCGTGATTCCTCAGGAGGAGGGTTCGTACCGACTTATTTACAGAGGGAATGACAAGTCGAATGTGAGGGTGAAGATTCTGGACGCAGACCATCGTCAGGTCTACGAAGAACGTGTTTTCCAATCCGGCGGATTCCTTAGGTCCTACAACCTTGATAACCTGAAAGAGGGAGACTATACTTTCCGCGTGGAAGATGGGGTCACCACAATGGAGCGCACGGTGGCCTACCGGATTGCAGAAGAGAAGATCGCACAGGTCGTTAAGATGAATGATGGGCGATATGTACTTGCATGCCCCTCGTGCGGAATTGGAAATATCAGAATCAGCATCACGGATGAAAGTGGAACCTTGCTCTATGAGGGGAACCGGAAGGTACAGGGTTCCTTCGCTGAGATATACAACCTTGACAGGTTCACCGGTCCATTTAATTTTGAAATAGCAGGAGCCGGAGGCAGTGTGATTGTTTCTAAATAGTTGGTTTCTGGTTTCCGGCTTCTTTTTTCTTTAAATCACCAGATCACTCGGTCACCAAATCACCAAATGCTCATGGTTGCATCGTTGTGGAAAAATATTTTCAGTTCGTTGAATTCATGTTCGCTTTTGGAACAACGCGCGTCCGGTAATGGAAGATTACATTTTTTTAAAAAGTAATTAACAATTCTTTTGAAACATTCGCCGAGTTTGGTTCGTCTCATATCCAAAAATCAAAAGGTTTAGGTTATGAAAAACATTACACTAGTTCTCGCCGGCGTTTTATGTGCCAGTGTGTCCCTGGCCAATGTCGGTTATGAAAAGCCAAAGGGCGCGACGGGCATTGCGATTGTCCGTAGTGATGAATCATCGTACAAGCTTTACTATCGCAGTGAAGAAAAGGCTGACGTGAAGATCCTGATTCTCAATGAAGACAATAAGGTTGTCTTCTCCGAGGTTATTTCACGCTCTGACGGGTTTTCGAGGCCCTATAACTTAAGGAACCTGAAGAAGGGAGAGTATACGATTCGGGTGGATAACGGTTCTAATTGGATGACAGAGACAGTCCGGGTCAAAATGGACGAGAATATCAATCCTTTTCATGTAGTGAAGATTGATGAGTCACGTTACCTTCTGACCAATGCAGGCAAGAGTGAAGATATCATCGCTGTGCGTATCCTCGATGAAAATGGCGACGTACTCTATGAGGGTAACCAGAAGGTCGAGGGCGCATTTGCGCAGGTGTATAATCTGGGCAGGCGCCAGGGAATCGTATCATTTGAAGTGACAGGAAAGCATGGTACCAGATTGATGAATAAATAGATCGGGTAGGTTAGCTGAGGTGGTGTTGGCCGGCAAATGCCGGCCAACTTTGCTTTTAAGAGATCT
>JBDHXU010000103.1:0-10280 GCA_039810905.1 Cyclobacteriaceae bacterium
AACAAAATCTGGACGCGCGTAAAGGCTGCCTTGTGTGTTCTGTAAGCTGATTTTCAACGTGCCGGGCGATCTACGCCTGGTAGTCCGGGGCATGCAGCGGAATTTAGCCATGCTGGTCAAAACTTATTCACGATTCAATTCATCCTATTGACAGTTTGATTCAAATTGTGGCCGGCCGCCGGGTCATTTATAAGTTAAAATGCGCAGATTCGGGTCGGATAATGGAATTGAAATAGGGCCAAACCACCTTGTATATGATTCGAAATTACTACCTCATCGCAATGAGGTCGCTGTTGCGGAACAGGGTCCATAGCGCGATCACGATTTCAGGTCTTGGACTGGGAGTCGCTTGTTGTTTGCTGATTGCTTTATTTGTCAGGGATGAGTGGACTTACGATAAGTTTCATTCCAACGCCGGCAGGATCTTCAGGGTTTACGTGAAAGAAGACTGGGGCGAAAACCAGCAGTTCTTCAACACAGTTACACCGTTGCCGATGGGGCCGGCGCTGAAAGCAAATTTTCCCGAGGTGGAGCAACAGGTGAGATTGGGTAACATCGGCTCTCAAATCAAGGCAGGTGAGGAGGTCTATTCTGAACAAGTGGTGGTTGCAGGCACAGAATTCTTCGAAGTGTTCGACTTCCCTTCGCTGTCAGGTGATCCGGCGGCAGCAATGAAAAGTCAGGATGGTGTGATTCTTACCGAGCGTCAGGCACAGAAATATTTTGGACAATCCTCAGCATTGAATCAACCGCTCTCTGTCCAGTTGGGTGAGAAGTTTGAAGAGTTTGTTGTCAGGGCAGTGGTGAAAGATCTGCCCTCCAACAGCAGTGTTCGTTTTGATGTTCTTATTTCAGATCTCAACTATCCAAAGCTGTACAGTGAGCGTCTGATTACTTCTTCCTGGTTCAACACTATGGTTGAAACTTATGTCCTGCTTCGTGAAGGCACCGACCCTGCATCACTTACCGCCAAGTTCCCTTCGGTGTTCCGGACCATACTGGGAGAGGAAGAGTTCACGAAAAGCAAATATGGCCCGGGCCTGCAGGCATTAACGGACATCCATTCCAATACGGCCTTTCCGGTGGGCATCGCGAAAGTCAGTAACCCCAGGTACGCTTATATTCTCGCCGCAATTGCCGGGCTTATCTTGTTTGTGGCCTGTATCAATTTTGTTACGTTGTCAGTGGGTCACTCATTGGCCAGGGCGAGGGAGGTGGGGATCAGAAAGGCAGTTGGCGCCCAGCGGAGTCAGTTGTTGGGTCAGTTTTTGGGTGAAGCCATCCTGACAACCTTTGTGTCGAGTCTCCTGGGGATTTTTCTTGCCTTATTGACGTTGCCGCGCTTTAATGTGCTTTCAGGAAAAGCATTGGCCATGCATTTTGATACTTTCACAATGCTGACCATGCTCTTTCTCCTGTTGATTATAGGTGTACTGGCAGGAAGTTATCCGGCCCTGGTCCTTTCCGGGATCAAACCTGTGGCGATCTTTCGGGGTCAATTGAAGACCGGCGGCGACAAACAGAGCCTCAGGAAGTTGCTGGTTGGTTTTCAGTTGATTTTGTGCGTATTCCTGATTTCCAGCACCCTTGTGATGCGCAGCCAACTCAATTTTATACGGAACAAAAACCTTGGGTTTTCGAAGGAGCAGTTGATTGCGGTGCCTGTTCAGGTACCCAGGGTTGGCGGCCTGAAGGACCGGATAATGAGCGGTTTTGAGAAGATTGAATTGCTCAAAGCTGAGCTCTCGAAATACCCGGAAATACTTCAGGTGAGCGGATCATCTCATGAATTCGGTAAAGGAGCATGGACTCAGATCGGGTACACAGATGAAAAGGGAACTTACAGGAACTTTAACCTGAATATTGTGGATGCAGGTTTTGTCCCTACGCTTGCCATCAGGATGAAGGAAGGGAGAAACTTCTCGAATTCCAACCCATCAGATGCCAGGCGCGCCGTGCTGGTGAATGAGGCGTTCCTCAAGGATCTGGGCTGGACCGATGGGGCAGGTAAAAGAATGCCAGGCAAGTTCATCGATCATGAAATCATCGGTGTGGTGAGTGATTTCAATTTTGCGTCCCTTTATAATCGCGTTGAGCCGTTGGTGATGGTGATAAACCCTGAAATTGCGCTGAGCGGCAGTGAGAACATAAGCATTGACAATTCACCCATTCCCAAACTCATGGTTCGTGTAGCAGCGGGCAAGATTACGGAAGCGCTGGATCACATGAAGGCAACCTGGGAAAAAGTGTCTGCAGGAAGCACCTGGCAATTCTCGTTCGTCGATGAATCATTGGCTCAGCAGTACAGAAGTGACACCAATCTGGGGAGTATCGTATCAGTGGCAACTGCGTTGGCCATCCTGATAGGTGCAATGGGTCTGTATGCATTGGCTTCATTGGCGATGCAGGGCAGGACCAAGGAAATCAGCATCAGGAAGGTAATGGGCGCCACGGAAGAGTCTCTGCTTTTCCTGGTTTCAAGGGACTACCTGCTGATGGTGGTGGTTTGCCTTCTGCTTTCGGCGCCTGCCACCATTTTGGTGATGAACAAATGGCTGACGACTTTTGAATACAGGGTATCCATCGGTTGGTCCATCTTTGCCTTTGCCGGTGGTCTGGCCCTTGTGATTGTGGTGATCGCAATTGGTTATCATACCCTAAAGGCAGTATGGAGTCACCCGGCAGACACTTTGAAATACGAGTAATGATTACATCTGAGTGAGACAGATTACCCTATGATCAGAAATCTCTTGACGGTCGCGTGGAGGAACATCACCCGGCAGTGGATGTTCTCATTGATCAACATTGTCGGGCTTGCGGTTGGTATCGCCTGCAGCCTGGTAATTTTCCTGTTTGTTTACGGAGAATGGAGTTATGACCGCGCATTTGCCAAATCCGATCGCATTTACCGCATTGGAATTTCATTTTTCAATATTGGAAGGTTTGCCAACGGTCCTGAAAGGCTTTTGGAGATTCTTCCAAAGGAATTTCCGGGACTTGAGTCTGCCACGCGGATACAGAAGGACCTTCATGTACCCATCACAAAAGGGGAATCATCTTTTCTTGAGTCTGAGGTCTACTATACAGATTCCGCATTCTTCAGAATATTTGACTTCAGGTTTCTCGCCGGCAACCGAGACAAGGCATTAACCGGTGCCAATGAGATTGTGCTCAGCGAATCGGCTGCCAGGAAGTACTTTGGAAGGACTGATGTTCTACATGAGACCCTGCTGGTGGGTAAAGACAAAAAGCCTTACCTGGTAACGGGGATTGTGGCTGACCCCAGTTTCAATACGAGTTTCACTGCATCATGTTGGCTCTCCGTGCAGTCCAGATTGAAGGGCGAGCCTGCCTGGACATCAGCCGCATTCTATAACTATGTGCTGCTCAAAGAACAAGTAAAGCCTTCAGAGCTTGAAACGGCACTGGCTAAGGTCCTTGAAAAATATGTTTATCCGGAATCAGGGCGCCCGATGGGATTTCGCTCGCTCGAAGACTATCTCAAGAATGAGAATGCTGTCCATTTCTATGTCCATCAGTTGAAGGAGATTCATTTGAAGTCCGATCTGAATTTTGAATTGTCTCCCGGAGGAAACGAGTCAAATACTTACATTTTTGGTGCCATCGCGCTATTTATCCTGTTACTGGCGGGCGTGAACTTCATCAATTTGACTACTGCACGTGCCGCCCGGAGGGCGCGAGAGGTCGGGATAAGAAAATTGCTCGGCACTTCCCGTCTTCGCCTGATAATGCAGTTCATGCTGGAGTCTATCGCGACCTCGGGGGCAGGCATGATCCTGGCGTTGGTTTTGGCCGAGTTATTTCTTCTGGCATTCCTTTACGTTACAGGCCATCCACTTATGGATACAATTTGGCGAAGACCGGGTACTGTGACGCTATTTGCCGGCTTTTCTTTGGTTGTAGGATTTCTGTCAGGAATATATCCCTCCTGGGTTCTTTCGTCGTTTCTGCCTGCACGCGTATTGAAAGGTCAGATCCATGGTGATTCGCGTAGTTTATTCAGGAACGGACTTGTAGTATTTCAGTTTACGGTTTCTATTGCGTTGATGATTTGCGCGCTTACCGTGCAACGCCAGATGCAGTTCATGTCTACTAAAGACCTTGGATTCGATCAGCAAAATGTGTTGGTAATTGACGGCGTTGATAAACTTGGCAAGCAGGCAGAGAGCTATCGCAATGAGTTGGCGAGCCAGACCAAGGTGGCTTCTTCTTCCTTCTACATGGGTGAGCCGGGGAACAAAGATGTGGTGTCAATATCCACCTACCAGACACCCACCATGCAGCATTCCATTACTATACCCACTTATTTCGGAGATGAGAACTACCTCGCTGTGATGGGGATCCAGCTCCTGAAGGGGAGGAATTTTTCGAAAGAACTCGCCTCGGATACAGCCTCGGTTATTTTTAATGAAGCGGCTGCAAAAGCCCTTGGTTTGGGCGATGAGCCTATTGGAGCAATCCTTAATGATCATCTGAAAGTAATCGGCATCACCAATGACTTTCATTGGGAATCCCTTCGTACTGCAGTGGCGCCGACGGCCATTATGCTCGGAAAGGAGAAGTATCAGCTGGGACTGAGAACCGAGCCCGGGGCAGCTCATTCGTTGGTTAAGCTGGCTGAGCGCAAATGGACGGATCTCAAAAGTGATGAACCCTTTCGGTATCATTTTTTGGAAGACAATTTTGGAAAGATGTTGCAGCAGGAAAGTGTACTTGCAAAAGCAATCAACCTCTTTACTTTCCTTGCAGTGTTTATTTCCTGCCTGGGACTTTACGGATTATCCGCATACACGGCAGAGCAGCGTGTCAGGGAGATTGGTATTAGGAAAATAATGGGTGCCGGCTCGTCCACCATTATGTTCATGCTGAATCAGCGATTCTCTCAATTGGTTCTGTTGGGTGCCCTTGTGGGGATACCGGCTGCAGTCTATCTGGCAACCCGTTGGCTGGATGGCTTTGCTTATCACGTAGATGTATCTGCCCTTTCTGTAGTGATTTCGGTGGTGGCATCCATCCTGATCGCGTGGATTGCAGTTGGATATCATGCCCTCAGGGCCGCATCCTTGAATCCTGTGGATTCCCTCAGGCATGAATGAGGCGAGACTTTGAAAACAAAACCTGGAAGGGGATATTGCACCAGGATTGATCACCACAATGACCTTCTTGCGCTTAGTACTGCTTTCCCTGCTCATCATCAGCTCTTCTGTTTCCTCTGCACAGACCCTCTCGACAGAGAATGCGCAATTGAAAGGGTGGGTGACGGGTGTGAAGTTGGTACTAGCGGATTTTCGTGGACGGCCAGATGATCAATTCAAACGACTGAACAGGGAGGGAGGATTACAGGCGACAGCAAAAGTAGCCATCCGCTCGGTTATGGATGTGCCTAAGAAGAAGAAGGATCGGGCAACTTCCATGGAGAAGGTTTACATCTCACCGTTCTTCTACAAGCTTAATTCGATCTCCGTTACAAAGGATGAGCATGAGCTGGATAAACAACGCCTGCTTTTTGACCTGGCAGAATGGTTCTCCAGAATGGCGAGGCAGGAGTTTGCTCACCTCCTGGACTCAGCACATCATTATGGTGTGATTTGGCTAATGTATTCCAGGGTAATGAACAAGTACTGCATCGGATACCAGAATGCCGCTGAGGCCTATAGCCTTGAAGTCGTGGCCAAGAGAGATGAAAATGCTTTTCTGTCATGGCGGAGGAGAGTAGACCAGGGCTTGAAAGACACTCAGGCATTTGCCACCACGCCAGAGGATTGCCATCGCCTATTGACCAATCTTGCTGTCGATGAAGCTTACGAACCTGCTGAAGATATCGGCAGTTTCGTAGGTTGTAACTAAACATTTACCACATTTGTTAAACAAATTATATAATAATACGTACATTAGTTTAGCAAAGTTTATACTAATAGCTTAACAACATGACCAAAGACTATCTGGGAGAGTTTGAGGAACTCGTTCTTATAATGGTTGGTATTCTTCAGGAAGAAGCCTATGGAAATGCAATAGTTCAGGAAATTAAGGAAAGGGTGGACCGCGATGTCATGCTGAGCGCAGTTCATGTGACACTTTACCGTCTTGAAGACAAAGGCTATGTGAAATCCTACCTTGGCGGTGCAACCCAGACTCGGGGGGGTAGGAGGAAGCGAATCTTCCGGATCACGAACTCAGGCCTGGCTATCCTGCGATCAATCAAAGAATCAAAGGTGCAGTTATGGAAGATGATTCCTCAGCTGAACATTAATACAGGTTTCTGTTGAGGTGAAATAACCAGATATGAAAAGGCGACCTCATTGGATGTTACGGATTTTGGAGTGGTTCTGTCCACCTCAGCTTTATGAAGCCATTGAGGGTGACCTCATGGAGCAGTTTGAGCGTGACCACTTGCGGTTCGGACAGCGGATGGCCAGCCTGCTTCTTTTGCTAAATGTGATTTCTTTTTTCCGGCCAGGTATTGTATTAAGAAATAAGATAAAGATGAGAATGATAAATGCTTCGATGACGGAAAACTACCTCAAGGTTGCGTTGAGAAACATTCAGAAGCGCAAGTTGTATGCCTTGATTAATGCTTTTGGATTGTCTATCGGGATTGCGTTTTGCGGGTTGATTTATCTCTATATACTGGATGAGGCTAGCTTTGATCAGTGGCATTCGAACAAAGGCCTGATTTACAGGGTCGAGGAAAGAAGCTTTGATACATGGCAGCAGGATCCTGCGCAACCCTATCGTCAGTCTGCATGGGTACAGGCGGCTCTCATGGAAGCCATGCAATCCGACTTGCCTGAAGTTCAGTACGCCACCCGCTTTAATGCTGACTATCATGGAATATTCCGCTATCAGGACAAAGCCTTTACTGAGAAAATCACCTTTGTCGATTCAGGCTTTTTCCGCATGTTCAGCTTCAGGGTGTTGAATGGAAATCCTGAAAAGTTCTTTCGCACCACTGAAGAAGTTATTCTAACCCCTGCTGTTGTTGATAAGTATTTTGGTGACGCGGATCCTGTGGGAAAACTGGTCAGGATTGATTGTGAAGGAGACCGCTCCTACCTCGTGGCTGGTGTAGTCGAAGCGCCTCCGGCCAACTCAAGTCTCAATTTTGAAATCCTGTTGCCTCAGCAAAACAGGCCGCACTTTGCTTCGCAGGTGAAGCAGTGGGGTAATTTCAGCACGCCAACTTTCGTTCAGCTATATCCGAAGGCCACGCTTCAGTCCCTTTCATTGAATATGGAGAAGCTGACAAAGAAGTACATGGGGGACAAGCTCGAAAAGTGGAAAAAGGAGTCCGCTATTCCGGTGCCTGAGGGCGTAAAGATGTTGGAATATCGCTTTACTCCGTTGGCTGAAATGCACTTGAAGAAGGAAGTATCATGGCACAAGGTAAGTGACCCACAGTATTCATATATACTAGGCGCTATTGCCGCACTGATTCTTGTAATTGCGTGCATTAACTATATTTCCCTGGCACTCACCACATCAGCGGCGCGCAGGACAGAAGTGGGAATCCGGAAAACCGTGGGGGCTGTGGGGAGGCAACTGTTATGGCAGTTTACCATAGAGTCGGTGATGCTGGCAGTGATTTCCATGATCCTCGGCATAGGTCTGCTGGTACTGTTTCTTCCATATTTCAATGAGTTCACTGGCAAAGGAATAAAATGGCCGGGGATAACCATGCCGCCGTTTGTCCTCGCAATGCTGGGAATCTCCATAATTGTAGGGCTGATTGCAGGGATTTATCCTGCTCTTGTTCTGAGCGGGTTCAGGCCATCGGTGGTGCTGAAGGGTGCAAGTACATCGCGATTGAAAGCAGGATTTACCAAACCTCTTGTTGTTCTTCAGTTCACTGCCTCTGCCATCCTTATCATCAGTTCAGTACTGATGTACCGTCAGATGAAATACGTATCGACGAAAGACTTGGGGTATCATAAAGATCAGATACTTGTTATCCCGACCCAGACCGGTTGGAATGTAAATGCAGACAAGATGGTGGAGCGATTCAGATCCCGTACCCTGAATGACCCGGACGTAATTTCGGTAGCTGGTACGACCACTTCGTTCAATCAGGGATTTTCGCGTTACGGTTACAAGATCAAGGGTGAACAAAAATCTGCCTATGTCTACGGTGTGGATCCGGAATATATCCCCACACTGGGTATTGCCATCGTACAAGGCAGAAATTTTGATCGCAACAGACCATCGGATAGCCTTGGTGTGATTGTCAATGAAGCATTAGTCAGGGATATGAAATGGTCTGACCCATTGAATGAGCACTTGAATTGGAGGGAGGATACAGTTGGCCTGGGATCGCCGGTGATCGGTGTAGTAAGGGACTACCATTTCAATTCCCTGGAATCCGGAATTGAACCCATGTTTTTGTCAATGAGCAAAAGGGATGTAGGTTATCTGACTACGATGTTAGTCAAGATTGGGTCCGGGAACGTATCCGAAAGTGTAAATAAGTTAAGATCCACCTGGAAAGATATAGCAGACGACCGGCCGTTTGAATACACCTTTCTCGATGAAGATGTTGCACGACAATACCAGTCCTATGAACGCTGGATGAAAATAACCGGTTTAGCCACTGGCTTTGCTATCCTGATATCCTGTCTTGGGCTATTCGGACTATCCGGCATAAATGCTGTGAACAGGACGAAGGAGATTGGAATACGAAAAGTGATGGGAGCTTCTTTATCTGAGATCTTTGTCCTACTCAATCGTCAGTTCGTTTGGCTTTCACTCATTGCCTTTGTTTTTGCGACGCCCGTTTCATGGATAATTATTGAAAGATGGTTCATGACCAATTTCAAATTTCAGAACCCTGTTGGATGGGAGGTGTTTGCGTTGAGCATGGGGGCAGGACTCTTCGTTGCATTGCTGGCCGTCAGTTACCATGCAGTGCAAGCCGCATTATTGAATCCTGCCGAGACCCTTAAGCATGAGTGATTTCGTTGATGCCCCTCCATACAGGTAACCGCAATTTGCTGACAACGCCGCACTTTTTGCCTATCTTAGGCAGATGAGGGAGTGCATTATTGAGCACGCAACGGAGGAAGAAAAGGAATGGGCAGCAGAACTGATGGTCCATTCTGCCCCCTGGACAAAACTGGGAACAACCATGGCCCAGGCGCGCGCCTCATGTCATTATCCCGAACACCAGGTGTATGTAGCGCATCTGGATAAGAAGCCGGTTGGATTTATCATCTTTCACCCACATGGGGTGGCCGGGTCCCCTTATGTAAAATCCATTTGCGTGGTTGACGCACACCGTAGTGCCGGTATAGGCGCTAAAATGATTGAGTTTGGAGAGAATCTTTTCAAATCCAAATCGAGGCACATGTTTTTATGTGTCTCCTCTTTTAATAAACGCGCACACATGCTATACGAAGAAATGGGCTACCAGCAGGTGGGGGAATTCAAGGACTACATTATCGAAGGCGAGTCAGAGTTGCTGATGCATAAGAGATTGAAATGAGCACATCACCCCGCCGGTGGCGCCTGGTACTGATGCTTTGCCTCACTGCTACAGCAGGGTATATGTGCCGGGTCAATGTCTCCACTGCAGGTGCGCTCTTGATGGATGAATTCGGCCTGAGCCAGGTGGATATGGGCCGGGTGTTCAGCGCATTTCTTCTTGGCTAT
This sequence comes from Cyclobacteriaceae bacterium, assembly GCA_039810905.1. Lineage (GTDB taxonomy): Bacteria > Bacteroidota > Bacteroidia > Cytophagales > Cyclobacteriaceae > ELB16-189. The sequence continues at coordinate 9,664 of JBDHXU010000103.1, forward strand.
GCCATATTTCAACTGCCCTCCGGAATGCTGGCAGACCGATGGGGTGCAAAAAAGGTATTGACTCTTGCATCGGTGCTTTGGGTAGTGTTGACAATCTTACAACTCGTACCTGGATTGGGGAGTTTAGGAAATTCAGTCGCATTTTCACTGCCTGTATTTCTGATGTTAAGATTCCTTGTTGGCGTAAGCGCTTCTCCGGCTTACCCAGCGGCTGCAAGAGGTGTTTCATCCTGGGTCGATGAACCCTTCCGTGGTACAGCCAGTGGAATAATTCTCAGCTCCGTAGGACTCGGCTCAGCACTCACACCATTGCTGGTAACCTATGCCATGGTTGAAGGCGGCTGGCGTGTGGGGATGCTCATGTCAGCGGTACCTGCTGCGTTGATGGCGATAGGTTGGCTGTGGATAAAGGAGCCCGCTCCAATTGTTCACGCGTCGCAGGGATTAGTCTCCGCTGCTCCAAATCCCGTAGTGCGTTGGTCAAGGCTGATATTGCTTACGGTAAGTTACAGCCTGCAGTCCTATGTGGGCTATGTGTTCGTAAGTTGGTTCTATCTCTATCTTGTTCAGGAGCGCCATTTCAGTCTTCTGGAAGGGGCCTGGGCCAGTAGCCTTCC
>JBDHXU010000104.1:0-10149 GCA_039810905.1 Cyclobacteriaceae bacterium
GCCGGATTTATTACCCTCCTCTGCAAGAAAGTGGCTGAACGGGAAAAGCAGTTGCTGAATCTGGCCTATAGCTCAGTCCGTCAGCGCACCGCGGAAGCACTACTGAAAGTGAATCAATTAAAAGACGAAAGAGATAAGATCAATATTTCACGTGATGACCTTGCTAAAATTGTCGGAACTGCATCCGAATCCGTCATACGTGTTTTGTCCGATTTTCGTGATGAAGGTCTTATCGAAATAGAGAGCGGTAAAATCAAAGTGATACAGCCAGGCAGGCTTGAAAAGGTGGTCCGCTGGAATGTTGCCCGCTGATTCAGGGATTGCAGATCACCTCTGTTCCTGCAGCGGCCTTGCCATCATGCATATGACTGAAGAAGCTTCTGGAAATCAGCATGACCCCAAGGCTGATAAGGACAATGGTTGTAATGCCTGCAAAGCTGATTCTGAAAGTTGAAACTAATTTTTGCGCCAGGCTAGTTAATCCGAGCATGATGGGTAAGGTTCCCAGCCCAAACAAAAGCATATAGCTAAAACCCATCAGTGGCTCGGGAAGGACGACGCAGTAACTGAGAGCAAGGTATGTAAGTCCACATGGCAGCAAACCATTGAGCATACCAAGTGTAACCATCGAGGTTCTATTCTTTTTCGCCAGCGTTGAGCTGAACTTGGACTTGATCCAGGCAGTGGCGCGGTAGACAGATTTGGAGAAAAATGGAAGCGAAATTCGACTGATCCCAACCAAGCCAAGCAGGATCAGCACGATGCCAAGCGAAATGGAAAAGATATCCTGGTATCCGGACAGTCTGAAGAAAGAGCCAAACACGCTCACGAAGACTCCCATCAAACCATATATGAATATTCTCCCCGCGTTGTAAAGCACCTTGTTCAAAAGGAGGGGTCGGCTATAGGAAGTAACGGCCAGCGCTAGCGGACTACACATCCCAAGGCAGTGGAGACTGCCCGCAAATCCCATTGCTAACGCTGTGTACCACATGTTATAAATAGATATTATTCTCTATGTAGTATTCCTTTCCCCTGCTTGACCACAATAATTTAACCTTATAGAGACCGGCTGGCAGTTGACTTACATCAAATCGCTGAATAGGATCGTTGACGGTTCGCAGGTCAAAACGACGGTCTAGTTTTTCATCAGAAGGTCTGAAAAGTGTCAGGCTTCCCTTGTCAAGGGTTGAAAAATCAGAATATTCGACTTCAAGTTGACCATCCGAAATGCGCACGCTGGGCCTTTCAGGCAATTCTGCTGCATTGTTCATACGCGCAATTTGCTGCTGAAATAGCAGTTCCTCCTGGTAGTAATTCCTTGACACCAGGCTGACATCTTCTCTCATACACACTGCTGTCAGCGTGCCGATGAATAACGCAAACAGAATGAAAGAAACGACAATCCATTTTCCCCAATTCATAATCCAATGGTTAATGTTTTGCTGATGTAGGTACAGGTCCTATGAACTTCACTTTTAGTTTTTCCACTTGTTTCGCTTTGTGGAACACGCCGACTTCCACCACAGTTTTGGCCTGAAGGATTTTGTCCTGAGGTATTTTTATGAAATATACTGATTTGGCCAGCCCTTCAGCAGAAACAACAATCGGGTTGCCGTCAGCCTTGTAAATTGAAGCCCCTTCAGGCGAGAGAGCTCTCACCTCAAGCGTCATTTCGTCAAAAGTCTTGTTTACAAACTCAACGTTATAAAGGTTTGTAATGGTTCCATCGTCATTTCGCTGGTAAAGCGTGCCTGGAACTTTGAGGATGGTGGTCTCGACGTCAGACCGCGTTATCAGGTTGAAGCTGAGAAGGGAGATAAGAGCAAGAAGAACAAAGGTATAACCCATTACACGTGTGGTGATGAGCTTTTGTGAGCCACTTTGCACTGAATTATAGGATGCATATCGGATCAGTCCGGTTGGCTTATGGACACGGGTCATGATCTCGTCACAGGCGTCTATGCATGCTGTGCAATTCACACATTCGAGCTGTGTACCGTTCCGGATGTCAATGCCTGTGGGGCACACGTGCACACACCAATGACAATCAATGCAGTCGCCGGTCTTTTGTTCCGGTGCTACACTTTTGCGTAGTCTTCCTCTGGGCTCACCGCGAAGCCAATCATAGGCCACTACGATGGAGTCTTTGTTGAGGAGAACACCCTGTAGTCTTCCATATGGGCATACCGCAATGCATGCCTGTTCACGCAGGTAGGCAAAAACGAAGTAGAAAATGCCAGTGAAAGCAACCAGTCCGACAAACCCTGTTATATGATCTGCTGGTGAATCCTGCACAATAGCAATGGTTTGTTCTATACCTATAAGGTAAGCCATCACCGTGTGCGCAATGAGAACTGAAATGATAAGGAAAATCAGTTGCTTGGCTACTTTCTTCAGGATCTTTTCTGTTGTCCATGGCTGCTTGGCCAGTTTGCGTTGGGCATGTGCGTCTCCCTCGATCAGGTATTCGATCTTCCGGAACACCATTTCCATGAACAGTGTTTGCGGACACATCCATCCACACCATATCCGGCCGAATACAACGGTGAAGAGAATGACAAATACAAAAAGGGTGATTAATGTAAGTGCAAGCAGCACGAAATCCTGTGGCCAGAAAGCCTGGCCCAGGACGACGAACTTGCGCTCAAAAATGTTGACAAGCAAAAGGGGTTGGCCACCGATCTTGATGAAAGGTCCGGCAAACAGAATACCCAGCAGGAAGAGCGTAACTGCAATGCGACGCTGATGAAACTTGCCTTTTGGCTTCTTGGGATGAACCCAAATACGCTTTCCCTTAGCGTCAACCGTTGCTATGTGGTTTCTGAACTCTTCATCATATTGATAAAGATCCTGTGTGGTATCCATGAGCACCCTCCTCCCTCATTCAATCAATTACTTCATCATTGCCTGCTTGGTAGTGTCAGACGGGGCTTCTTGCTTATAAAGATCACCCTGGGGAGCCTTTGGATTGGCCGGGTTCGTCCCATGCAGACTCATGATGTAGAACGCCACATCCCTTACATCTCCGTCATTCATCACCTTACCCCAGGCAGGCATACCTTTTTCCACTACGCCATTTCTGATCGTTGCAAAAATGTTTTTGATGCCGCCACCATGAATCCAATAATCGTCAGTGAGGTTGGGGCCTATGGCGTTGCCCCCACCGTCAGGACGATGGCAGGAGGCGCAGTTGTTGCTGGTGAAGACCAACTTTCCTTTTGTGAGAATAGTCTCGTCTGCAGTATACACCAACGTTGCAGGGTCCACCGTGGTTGCCGGCTGTGATGCCCTGTATATTCTTGCCTGCTCGGCAGCAATACTTACTTCATTTTGGTATTCTGCACCGGACAACGGAAGGTTATCTGTCACGTGGTAGACCACGAGGTAAACTGCACCCCATATGATAGTTGCATAGAACAGCCACTTCCACCACGGTGGCAGGTGGTTGTCCAGTTCGCGAATACCGTCATAGTCATGACCCAAATCGATGTCGACTTCCTTCGATACAGGTGTAAAATCGTTGATTTGTTGCCAGAAGGCTGCCCACCAGCTGGGTTTCGGGACATACACTTTGCCTGATTTTTCGGCCCTTTCCTTTTCTGTTTGTTCAACAAGGGTGTTCAGAATGCGCAGCATGTAGAATGCAACCAGCATTACCAGTACAATCGTGATGAACACCAGGACGGTCACCGCATATAAAGGCATCATGGGGTGGTTGAATGGATCGTCCATAAACGATTTGGCCGGAGCGGCAGCGTCCGTCTGTGCCCAACCAACCATGGCGGGAAGCATCAGTGCAAAAAAGAGAACTATTTTTTTCATATCCGGTGACGTTTGGTCTTTGGTGGTGTTGATGCGATTAGATGCCGTCTTCATGCTTCGGGTTTGTTTTGCGTGTGATCAGGCGAAGCCTCATCGAAAGGCATTTGTTTCATTCGTTCTATCATATTCCGGTCTGCGGTGAAAACCCACCACAATAGAATCAGGAAGAAAAGGAAGAAGATGATGAAAGAGATGACCGGCCAAATGGCCACGTGGTTGATCCCCTGTAATACATTGTTGTACATAGTCCTTCCTTTGGTTATTTAGATGCAACTTTATCTCCCTTGATGTCTTTACCCAATCTTTGCAGATAGGCAATCAAAGCAACGATTTCGGTCTCTGGAGCCACCTCAATTCCGTCGGCCTTGAGACTGGCTGTGATTTCGGAGGCCTGCTGATCGAGATCTGCTTCAGCGTTTTGCTCATAGCCTTCTTCATAGGGAACACCAACTGTTCTCAGTGCGCGAATCTTTGCTGCAGTCAACGACTTGTCTATAGATTGTTCGAAAAGCCACGGGTAGGGCGGCATGATCGATCCTGTTGAAACGGCATCGGGGGCCAGCATGTGATTGTAGTGCCAGGTATTGGAGTATTTGCCACTGGTACGGTGCAGATCAGGTCCTGTGCGCTTGGAGCCCCACAGGAAGGGGTGATCATAAACATATTCACCTGCTTTGGAGTATTCACCATACCGTTCTGTTTCAGACCGGAATGGACGAATCATCTGCGAATGACAGTTAAAACATCCTTCTCTAATGTAAATATCACGCCCATGGAGTTCCAAAGGAGTATAGGGCTTCACACTGGCTATGGTTGGCACATTTGATTTTATCAGGAATGTGGGCACCATTTCAACAATGCCGCCGATAAGGATTGCCACAAGGGAAAGGACTGTGAACAGGACAGGCTTGTTCTCCAGTATTTGATGGTGCCATCCGCCACCCTGTTTGGCAGGGGTCGCAGAAAGTGGCGCAGCTTCGGCAGGTTCATTGGCAATAAACTTGCCAGCGCCGGCTGTTTTCAGGAGGTTATAAGTCATGATAATAGCCCCTGTGAGATAGAGCCCGCCGCCGGTTGCGCGCAACATATGCAGCGGGAGAATCTGTACGGTGGTTTCAAGAAAATTCTTGTAGACGAGGAAGCCTTCGGGGTTGAATTCTTTCCACATCAGGCTTTGAACAACTCCTGATACATACATGGGCAGTGCGTAGAAGATAATTCCCAATGTCCCAAGCCAGAAGTGAAGATTTGCAAGCTTGGTGGAATACAGTTTGGTGCCCCACATTTTGGGAATAATCCAGTACAGGATGCCGAAGATTAGGAAACCGTTCCATCCCAAGCCACCCACGTGTACGTGAGCCACAATCCAGTCGGTAAAATGTGCAATGGCATTAAGGTTTTTCAATGAAAGCAGAGGGCCTTCCAGGGTCGCCATACCATAGGCCGTCACAGCTACGACCATAAATTTCAGAACCGGGTCTTCGCGCACACGGTCCCATGCACCACGCAGGGTCATGAGTCCATTCAGCATGCCGCCCCAGGAAGGAGCGATAAGCATGATAGAGAATACCGTTCCAAGTGATTGAGCCCAGTCAGGGAGGGCAGAGTAGAGGAGATGGTGAGGGCCGGCCCAGATATAGATGAATATCAGGGACCAGAAGTGTATAATAGAAAGTTTGTAGGAGTATACTGGACGGTTCGCTGCCTTGGGCAGGAAATAATACATCAGTCCCAGGAATGGGGTAGTGAGGAAGAAAGCCACGGCATTGTGCCCGTACCACCACTGCACCAGGGCATCTTGTACTCCTGCATACCATGAATAGCTTTTGAATAGTGTAACGGGGATCTCAACGGAATTGACGATATGCAGCACGGCTACCGTCACGATTGTTGCGAGGTAGAACCAGATCGCAACATACATGTGTCTTTCACGGCGCTTGATCAGGGTTCCAATGATGTTTATTGCAAAAACGACCCAAATGAGGGTTATCGCGATATCAATGGGCCATTCAAGTTCGGCATATTCTTTTGCTGTGGTTATTCCCAGTGGCAGGGATATGGCAGCGGCCAGAATAATCAGCTGCCAGCCCCAAAAATGCACCCAGCTCAGGGTATCACTGAACATGCGGGCCTTCAGCAGTCGTTGCGTTGAGTAATACACACCTCCGAACATGGCGTTACCCACGAACGCGAAGATGATGGCATTGGTGTGAAGCGGCCTGATGCGGCCAAACGTGGTGTACTGGAGGTCAAAATTAAATACAGGGTAGAACAACTGAATGGCAGCTGTCAGGCCCACCAGCATTCCCACAAGGCCAAAAATTACGGTGGCTATGAAGAACGCTTTGACAATCTTATTGTCGTAACTGAATTTTTCAAGTTCCATGGGTCGCGTTGTTTAGGCTGTTATTTGGTGAACAGAACATTCTGGAATTGGGGCTAAAAATAGGGTCAGGGTCATAGGGTGAACGTGACGGTCGTCGGGCAGAGAGATGATTTTTGTCATGGTCTGGCCGTTTCCAGGCTCAGAACGTGTTTCCTATGCACCAAAATTGAACCGGTCAAACTTCTGGGGTGAATTAAGAATAGAGGGTACTGGAAGTTGGTCTTGAGCAATATCACATTACGCAAAAACAACCATCATTTACAGTCCGCGCACGGTCGTCGACCTTTACATCAAGAAAAGAAAACTGAACCAAAAAAGGAGGTAGTTATGACACTTGTTAAATCGGATTGGCCGACACTTGTAAAAGGCTCTTGGTTGTCTGACTTCTTTGACAATGACAGGTTTTTTGATTCTGACTGGATGAAATTCAGATCCGTACCTGCAGTCAATGTCAAAGAAACCGACAAAGCGTTTGAAATTGAAGTTGCCGCACCTGGCCTGACCAAAAAGGACTTCAATATCAGCGTTGAAAACCGTGTCCTCACCATTTCTTCTGAAAAGGAAGAGAAGAAAGAGGAAAAGGACAAGGATTATACCCGTAGGGAATTCAGCTATTCTTCCTTCAGCCGTTCTTTCACTTTGCCGGAGAATGTCAATGAAAATGATGTCAATGCCCGGTATGAGGACGGTGTTCTTAAGCTCACGATGATGAAGCTGGCTCTTCCGAAAGAAAAAGCCAAAAAAGCTATCGAAGTCAAGTGAAGTGAAGAAGTTTGAAGCTGGGAAAAGCCCCCGCCTGTCGCGAGGGCTTTTTTATTGTGTCGGTGTAATGCTCCCGGATACCGCAAGTCATTCTTCGTTCTTCATTCTTCGTTCTTCATTCTTCGTTTGTTCTTCATTCTTCGTCTCTTCTTCACTTTTGGGTTTATCCTCAAATAAAATTCTCACTGACGGCGAATACGTATCATCATACTGACCGCTCTTGATGTTCCAGTAAAAAATGGCCAGAAAGAGCAACGCGATAGATAAGCTGACTCCAATAAGCAGTGCTATAATGATCATTGGCTAATATTGGGTATGCTCAAACTGATAACTTCTGAACCGCTCAAATGCTGCTTGCTCAAGCTTTTCCCTGTGATTCGGATGAGCAATGTCAATCAGTGCCTTTGCACGTTGACGGAGATTCTTGCCGTAGAGATACGCCACCCCGTATTCCGTAACAACGTAATGCGCATGCGCGCGTGTTGTTACAACTCCTGCGCCTGGCTTCAGTGCAGGAACAATCCTTGAAATGCCCTTTGATGTGGTGGAAGGCAAGGCTATTATGGGTTTTCCACCCTCAGAGAGTGCGGCGCCTCTCATAAAGTCAATTTGACCGCCCACACCGGAATATTGATACGTACCAATGGAATCTGCGCACACCTGACCCGTTATATCCACTTCAATGGCGCTGTTAACGGCTGTCACTTTTGGGTTTCTGCGGATTACAGAGGCGTCATTCACATAATCAATACCCAGCATGGTGATAGATGGGTTGTCATCTATAAAATCGTACAACTTCCGGCTGCCCATTACGAAGGCCGAAACAATCTTACCCCTGTGCTTCTTTTTGTGCTGGTTTGTGATTACTCCTCTTTGAATCAGTGGGAGCAGTCCGTCCGAAAACATTTCGGTATGAACGCCGAGTTCTTTATGATTATGTAGGCTGGAAAGTACCGCATCGGGAATCACACCTATACCCATCTGCATAGTGGCACCGTCTTCGACGAGTTCGGCGCAATGAGCTCCAATTCTCATTGCAATTTCATTCATCGCTCCGTCATAAGTCACTTCAGGCAGGTCCTCTTCATGAAATACGACTGCGTTGCAGGCATCTACATGAATTATACCATCGCCATGGGTGCGGGGCATTTTGGGGTTCACCTGCGCAATTACATAAGAGGCCGACTTGACAGCAGCCAGTGTTACATCAACAGAAACGCCTAAAGAGCAATAACCATGGCGGTCGGGAACGGATACCTGCACCAATGCCACATCAATGGGCAGAATCTTCCTGGTGAATAAGCCAGGTATCTCACTGATGAACACGGGTATGAAATCACCGCGCCCTTCATTGACCGCCTGGCGGATATTCTCTGAAACGAAGAGCGAGTTGATCCGGAAATTCTCCTTGTATTTTGGCTCAGCATACCGTGCCCGTCCCTGCGTGCTAATACTGACCAGTTCGACATCCCACAATTCAGACGCACGCTCTACCAGTTTGTCTACAAGGTGACTGGGTGTGCCGGCGCCACCCTGGATGAACACCCTTTGACCGGGTTTGACAATCCGTACAGCTTCCTCTGCTGCGATGTAATTTTTCATATATGTAGCTTTTTGCGCGTCATCCAGTTAACAGCAAGAGTGGAAAAGCATACAACACTGATGCTGCTGATGGGCATCAATATCGCTGCCACAAGCGGAGTCAAATGACCACTGACGGCTACGCTTAGTGCAATCGCGTTGTAAAAGAATGACAGGGCAAAAGACAACTTGAGAATAGTGGTCGAAGACTTTGCCGCCATCAGGATGCTGTCCAGTTTCGAAACCTGGTCGCCCTGCAGAATCCCGTCACAGGCAGGAGTAAAAACCCCGGTATCATCAGTCACGGCAATACCTACATCGCTCTGGCGCAATGCACCGGCATCATTGAGGCCATCGCCAACCATCAGGACTTTTTTGCCTGATTTCTGTAATTGGCTTATGTACTCCATTTTATCATGGGGTGTCTGGTGAAATCTTAGTTCAGTGCCCTTCGGAAAAATCTTGCTCATTTGCTCCAGGTCACCTTCGTGGTCGCCGGAGAGTAATGCACCACAACGACGACCCAATCGTTCTAGCATATCATGAATGCCATCTCTGACGGAAGTCCTGATAACGAAGCACCCTTTAACCTCATTGTCAACTGAAAAGTAGACTCTGGAAGCGGTTGTATCTCCAACCTCACCATTGCCGGCATAGTTGGCAGAACCCATGCGCATGATTTTGCCATCCCATTTTGCTTCGACCCCTTTTCCCGGCTTTTCAAGGAATTCTGAGAGCGTAATCTTTCGGTCACTCACAATGTATTTGTGAATTAGACTGCTCAATGGATGCGTTGATGAGCCGGATAACACCTTTACTGCAGCCCGCTCTTCGTCTGAGAGTCTACCTTCAAAATGTACCTCAGGGTGTTGCCCGTGGGTCACCGTACCGGTCTTGTCGAATACGACAACGTCTACCGCCGCGAGCCGTTCAATTACATCTGCATTCTTAAGGTAGAGGTGGTTTCTTCCGAATGCCCTCAGCATGCTGCCATATGTAAAGGGCGCCGCCAGAGCCAATGCGCATGGACAGGCAACCATAAGGACAGAAGTCAGTACCAGCCACATTTCTTCAGGGTTGTTCACTTGCCAGTAGACTCCGGTGAGTAAAGCGATTCCGAGGACAATCCATGTAAACCTTCTTGCTGCCTGATCGATAATCTTCCGGTATTTGCTTTCCTCCGACTTCCGGAAGGCGTCATTATTCCAAAGACTGGTAAGCTGACTTTGGGATGTATTCTTCTCCACGCGCATTCGGGCCGGCTGCCCCACGATGCGCCCTCCTGCATACAAGAGACTTCCTTCAGTTGCCTTAACAGGTCTTGCCTCGCCGGTAACAAAGCTGTAATCGATGTAAGCCTGACTTTCAAGAAGTACGCTATCGGCAGGAATTATTTCAAGATTTCTGATTCTGATTTCATCTGCTTTTTTCAATTCGTAAATCACCACAGGCCTCCATTCATCACCTGCCAGCCGATGAACTGCAAGAGGGAAGTAGGATTTGTAGTCGCGATCGAATGAAAGGCTTTCATAAGTAAGACTCTGAAACCACTTGCCAATGAGAAGGAAGAACACCAGGCCTGCGAATGAATCCAG
>JBDHXU010000105.1:0-10136 GCA_039810905.1 Cyclobacteriaceae bacterium
AATAATCTCATAGTGATACGCCACGCTTCCATGGAATGAAATCATCCTGGTCAAGCTGGACCGACTTTGGTATAACGTTGCCACTTGCCACTTCGATAACGAAATCAAGGATAGCTTCTCCTGCTTGTTCGATGGTTAAAAGGCCGTCGATTACTCCACCGGTATCAAAGTCAATTATATCAGGCATACGCTGGGCAAGACGAGTGTTGGTTGACAATTTTACCACCTGGGATACCGGATTTCCGGTTGGGGTTCCCAGGCCGGTTGTGAAGAGTATAATCTGTGCACCGGAGCCCGTTGTTCCGGTTGTGCTCTCCACGTCATTTCCTGGTGTGCACAAAAGATTCAGTCCTGACTTCTTGATGTACTCTCCGTACCGCAATACATCCGCCACAGGAGCAGTTCCGCCCTTTCGGGCAGCTCCGGCTGATTTCATAGCATCAGTAATCAATCCATCCTTGATGTTGCCGGGAGATGGATTCATGTCGAACCCTGAGCCGACAGCTTCAGCAGCAGCTGAATAGGTCTTCATCAATTCCATGAAGAGGTCGCCCGCTGCAGGATCTTCACACCGGTCGATGAGTTCCTGCTCTACACCGCAGAGCTCAGGAAATTCCGACAGAATTGTACTTCCCCCCAGTGTAACCAACAGATCAGAGGTATGACCGATGGCAGGATTTGCTGAAATGCCTGAAAATCCATCCGAGCCTCCGCATTTCAAACCCACGACCAACTTGCTGAGTGGAGCTGGCTGGCGTTTTATCTTGTTCGCTTCAGCGATTCCTTCAAATGTCTTATGAATCGCCCGCGTAATCAATTCTTCTTCAGTACCTGACTGTTGCTGATCAAATATGAAAACAGGTTTGGAACCTTCGGGATCCACTTTTTTGATCTTGCTTTCAAGCAGTTCAATTTGGGCATGCTGACAACCCAGACTCAATACCGTGGCGCCGGCAACATTAGGATGATGAATGTAGTTGGCAAACAGGGTGCACAGCGTATCGGCATCCTGTCGGGTGCCGCCACAGCCACCCTCATGAAGAAGGACTTTGACGCCGTCGATTCCGGGAAACACCCTTGTGGTTTTCAATTTATTTCCTCCTGGTTGGATCGGTTCATCCGGCTTGCCTCCAAGATGGGTCGTAACAAGCCCTTGAAGAATGGACGTATAAGGATCAGGTTTTTGGTAACCCAGGACTGTATCGAATGCGCCCTTGAGCACACTCACATTTCTGTTTTCGCAGAATACCATTGGAATGATCAGCCAATAATTGGCTGTGCCCACTTGCCCGTCTTTTCGATGATAGCCCATAAAAGTCCGCCCCTTCCATCGTGATATGTCTGGGGGTGTCCAATGGTATGTTCCTTTCTTGGAGCCATACGGAGATGACTGATGCTTTGTATTAAATGTAGTGATAGCCGAGCCGGCGGGGATGGGGAGAATCGCTTTCCCCACCACCACTCCATACATGATGACCTGGTCGCCGGGCTTGAGGTCGTTGACTGCAAACTTGTGTTTGGGGGCAATGCGTTCCTTTAAAATCAGTTCCCGGCCAGACCATGAGACTCTTTGGCCGGCTGACAATTCCTGTAGGGCGACCAGAACATTGTCTGATGAGTGAATCTGTACAAAAGTATGGTTCATGCGATTGTTGGCTGGACTGCAAAGTGCTATGGAATTCAAGGTACTAAAAAAGCATATTCGTCACTTTCGCCACCCATAAATATGAAGTTCAAGTCGTATCTTGGACACATCCATGGGTAAGAGAGTTGTAACATTTGGAGAAGTAATGATGCGCCTTTCTGGAATTGGCCATGCGCGGTTGATGCAGGCTGCCAGTCTTGACGTGGTATATGCCGGCGCAGAAGCCAACGTAGCTGTTGCTTTATCCAACATGGGAATAAACACAGTGCATGTCACGCGATTTCCAGACAACGATTTGGGGCGCGCGGCTGTCAATACGCTGCGAATGCAGGGCGTTGATACCAGTCATATCCTTTTCGGAAAGGAAAGGATGGGTATCTATTTTGTCGAAAATGGAGCCATGCAACGCCCTTCGCGGATTATCTACGATCGGTATGAGTCAGCCTTTGCTCACATAAAACCAGGTATGGTTGATTGGAAGGAAGTATTGAAAGATGCCTCTTGGCTGCATTGGACGGGTATCACGCCTGCCGTTTCACAGGGCGCAGCAGATGCGTGCATGGAAGCAGTGACGCAGGCCTTTCAATCCGGAGTTAAGGTTTCAGGTGACATCAATTACCGGAGAGTATTGTGGAAGTATGGAAAGAACGCGATTGATGTGATGCCTTCTTTGATTGCGAAGAGCCACTATATTGTTGGAGGGGCTGCGGATGTTGAAAATTGCACAGGCCTGAAGGCGGGATCATTTGAGGAAGCTGCAGTCTTGTTAAGAAAGAATTTTTCTTCTGTCATTGCCATGGCCAACGTCGATCGTGAACTTGTAAACGCATCGCACAACCGGATAGGAGGGGCAATATGGACTGATTCCGGGATAAGCCGCTCCAGAAGCTATGATCTGACCCATATCGTGGACAGGATCGGTGCTGGTGACGCATTCATGGCAGGCTGGATCTACTCCATTCTGAATGACAGGGCTCCACAGGAACAGATCGACTTTGCAACGGCGGCATGTGCATTGAAACATTCTATTGAAGGTGATGCCAACCTGGTATCAGCAATGGAGATTCAGGATCTGGTCGGCGGTGTAAATGTTGGCAAATTGCTTCGTTAGCTTGAATCCGACACTCTACCATAAGGTTGTAACAGCCGTGCAGGAGACTGGTCTTGTTCCGCTCTTTACGCATGATGAGCCCGATACTGCACTGGCGGTGATCAACACATGTGCTGGTGCGGGCGTGAGGGCCTTCGAGTTCACCAATCGGCGCCCCAACTCCTTTGAAATATTTCGTGAACTGAACAAGCACGTGAGGACCAATCATCCCGATTTGCTTCTTGGAATAGGAACAGTTCTTGATGCAGGCACGACTGAAAGATACATTGAGGCCGGTGCGGACTTTATTATTTCACCGGTCATGAAGCCTGAAATGGCGCCAGCATGCCATTCTGCCGGAGTCCCATGGATTCCCGGCTGCGCTACTTTAACCGAGATCGTCGCTGCAAGGGATAATGGCGCAGGGATCATCAAGATTTTTCCAGGGTCTGTCCTTGGTCCTGAGTTTGTCCGATCTATTCTGCCTGTCATTCCTGACCTCAAATTGATGATTACCGGCGGCGTGGAGCCGACAGAGGAGAGTATTACCAGATGGTTTGATGCAGGGGCCTTTTGTGTAGGGCTGGGATCTCAGCTCTTTACGAAAGATGTTATCTTACACAAGGACTGGGAAACATTAAGTAAATCTGTTTCAGGTGCCTTATCTGTCATCCGGCATTATCGCAGCAGGAAGTGAAAGTTGCTTCCATCTTGAAGGTTGGATTCCTATTTTAGCCTTCTCATGAAGCCCTGGTTAAAAAAAATACTCTTCGGACTGCTCGGCGTAACCATCATCATGGTCATCGTTCCGTGGCTGTTGTTTTCTGTTTATCGTGATGATATAAGAGTAAGGATCGAGAAGGAATTGGACAAACAGATCAATGCGAACATCTTCTTTGAGGATCTTCATTTGTCCTTAACCCGGCATTTCCCGGACATCACCATTACGCTGAGCAGAGTGGAGATCGTCGGGGTGAAATCATTTACGGGTGATACCTTGGCTCGGGTGGATGAATTTGACATTGCCATTAATCCTGAAAGCTTTCTGTGGGGCAAGGAAATTGACTTAAACAGTATTCATTTCAGCAAACCTGCGGTGAATTTGAAAGCACGTCTTGATGGCATGACCAATTTCAATATCCTGAAAAGGGATACTGGCCAAACAGATGTGAAATCCACTGGCGATATCAATCTGGCTATTGATGAAATCGTTATTGATGACGGCAGGCTTTCCTATCACGATGAGCGCACAGGGACACACCTCGACATGGAGGGCCTTTCATACAAGGGCCATGGCGATTTTGAAATGGACATCTTTGATTTTGTTTCAGCGGCTCATGTGAGCCATATGAACTTCGGTAATAGTGGTATTGAGTATCTGGTTGACAAAGAGGTAAACATCGACCTGACTATAGAACTAAACCTTCCTGAAAAAAGATATACTGTAAAGCAAAACAACATCCGGATCAACCACTTCACCTTTGCGCTGGATGGAATGGTTTCTGAAACTGACGACGGAATGGTGCTGGATCTCCGATATGGCAGCGCGGAGACTGAGTTTAAGAACATCGTCTCACTGATACCCGGAGTGTTCATGAGAGACTTTCAGCATATTGCCACACGGGGTGAGTTGGCATTTCAGGGCTTCATTCAGGGTAATTATTCACCGCAAACCGGGAGATGGCCTTCATTCTCGACAAGGCTGAGCGTAAAGGATGGATGGTTCAAACTGGACACACTGCCGGATCCCATTGAAAACATCCGGGTGGAATTTGAACTTAGAAACAGCACTGGCAATCCTGACAGTACCGTAATCGATATATCGCAATTTGCTTTCGACATGCGTAACCATCCTGTAGCAGGCCGGATCAAATTCATTGGTAAAGGCAGTTGGGTAGACGTTGATGTCAAAGCCGATCTGGATCTGTCTGAACTGGAAAGAATGTATCCTGTCAAAGGTCTTGATATTGGTGGTACTGCAGGCTTTGAATTTAAGGCCCGTGGCTCGTTGCTAGCTTCAGATGGAGTGCTCAGGGAAGTGCCGGTATATTATCTGAACATGAAAGTAGCGGATGCCAGCGTAAAGTATGAGCACCTTCCGGCCGCAGTCAGAAAAATACACTTTCACTTTATCGCAGAGAATCCCAGCGGGGCGCCTGAATTATCCAGTTTTGACATTCGTGCCTTACATGCCGAATTTGATAAAAACGTGCTCCATGGATTTGCCAAAGTGGAAGGATATGAGAGCCTTAAGATCAAGTCTGATCTGAATTTCGACCTGGATCTGGCAGATCTTGAATCCATGTTTCCTATGGACAGCCTCCAGTTGCAGGGCAAACTGTCTCTTGATGTGAAATCAGACGGCATCTTTGACAAAGCCAGCGGGAGGTTCCCCATCGTGGATACCCAGGTGGAACTCATCAATGGCAGATTGCTGGACAAAAGGTATCCCGCCCCTGTCGACAACATTCACTTTTCTGGGGAGTTGGTAAACGCCACCGGGTTATTCAAAGATACGAGACTCACAATCCGGAGACTGACCTATACTCTTGATGATGAACCATTTGAAGTCAGAGGGACGCTTAGTAACCTCGAACAGTATGACTATGACCTTCAAATCAAGGGACTGGTCAATCTTGAAAAGATCGCCAAACTCTACCCGCTTCAGGGTATCCGGCTGGAAGGGATTATCATCTCCGACGTTGAGACAAGGGGAAGGCTCTCGGATCTTGAAGCTGGAATGTATGAAAGGACCATTTCAAACGGACAAATCGAAGTGAAGGATTTGCTGGTCATCAGTCCTGCCCTTCGGAACAGGGTCGCAGTCAAATCTGCGCTATTTACCCTTTCACCTTCCAAAATTACCATTGAAAACATGAATGGTCGTTTTGGGAAGAGTACTGTCTCTTTGACTGGTGACATGTACAACTACATGGCCTTTGCCACGCGGACCAAAGACCTGATCAGATGTGACCTTGACCTGAAGGCTGATACCCTGGATGTGAATGAATGGCTGAGCAATGATCCGGGCAATACAAAGCAGCAGAGCGATTCTTCAGGTCTGGTCCTGTGGGAGGTGCCGAAAAACCTGGACATGACATTTGACTCTGAAATTGAGCATGTCATATATGATGACATGAGAATTTCGAAGTTGGATGGCGAGATCAGAGTCAAGGATGGGGTGATGACCCTGCATGAAACGGGTTTCAATACGCTTGACGCTAAGTTTAATATCTCGGGGGACTATGACACACGTGATATGGATCACCCTGTTTTTGATGTGGATTTGAGTATTAAAGATCTTGACATTAATAAAGCCTATCATGAATTGCATCTTGTAAGACAGCTCGCTTCAGCTGCCGCCGATACTTACGGACTTTTTTCACTGGATTATAAACTAAAGGGAGAGCTTAAACACGATTTCACCGCCAGGACAGAAACCCTTGTGGGCGGGGGGGAAGTAAGAATTCAGGATGCAAAAGTGAATGGTATGAAGATTTTCGAGGAGCTCAGCAAGGCATCGAAGAAGCAAGAAATCAATGACCCCCATTTGCGTGACTTTATTGTCAAGACAGAGATTAGAGACAATAAAATTATTGTTAAGCCTTTCAGCATACGGGTTTCCGGCATGGATGCTTACATTGAGGGTGTGAGTGAAATCAGTGGCGCGCTGCGGTATTTGGTTAAACTTGAAATCCTTCACGTTAAGATACCTTTTCATGTGACAGGCACTTACGATAATCCAAGGGTGATACTGGGGAAAGGGCATGTACTCAATCCTTCTGATTCATTAAGCCACTGACAATGTCCACATACATTCATGGAACACATCCTGAGGAACAGGAACGCCTTTCACTTCTGAATACGTTAATCAATGACAGATGCATTTCTTTGCTTGACATAGCACCGGGTGCGCGCATCATCGACTTTGGCAGCGGCCTGGGGCAGTTTACAATGAGGATGGGCATGCTCACGGGACCAGGAGGTTATTGTCTTGGAATTGAACGGGATACCGCACAATTGACCCACGCAAGGAAGGATTTGCAGGCTTCAGGACTGACCCAAATTGAATACCGTCAGGGCAATGTTGAAGACATCAACCTGGGAAATGAGGAGGGAAGTTTTGATCTGGCTCATGCCCGTTTTATACTGGAACACGTCAGTCATCCTGAGAAGGTCGTGCAGGCAATGCGCCGGGCGATTAAGTCTGGGGGCAAGGTTCTGTTACTGGATGATGATCATGACACAATGAGACTCAACCCGGAGCCTTCTGAATTCAAGCGACTGTGGACGGCCTACATGCAATCTTATGAGGCGTTAGGTAATGATCCTGTTGTCGGTCGCAAGCTGGTTTCACTGCTTCATCATGAAGGCCTGCACCGGATTCAGAATGGTGTGGTATTTTTTGGTGACTGTGCCGGAACGAAGACTTTTCAGGTTTACGCCAATAACCTCCTGGGAATCCTGGAAGGTTCCAGGGATCTCATGCTCAAGAAAAACCTTATTGGACCAACTGAGTACACAGTAGGTATCACGGGCATTCAAGAATGGTCGAGGATGCCAGATGCCGCATTGTGGTATTCCATCAATTGGGCATCGGGCGAACGAATCTGAAAATCAGGCCAACTCCCTCAGGTCGACAGGTACTACCCTGGAGATTCCTTTTTCAACCATAGTGATTCCATAGATCACATCCGTGGTCGTCATCGTACGCTTGTTGTGCGTCACAATGATGAACTGTGAATCTTTGCTGAAGCTCCTGATGATATTGTTGAACTTGTCAATGTTGGCATCATCCAGAGGAGCGTCCACTTCATCAAAAATACAGAACGGTGCAGGCTTGAGGAGGTACATCGAAAAGAGAAGGGCAGTAGCAGTCAATGTCTTTTCCCCGCCGCTCAACTGATTGATGGTTAAAGGACGCTTTCCTTTGGGCTTGGCAATGATGTCGATCTCTGACTCAAGGGGTCTGGAAGGATCAACCAGTTTGATGTCGCAATCATCCCCCTCGTTGAATAAGGACCGGAAAACGCTGACAAAGTGTTCCTTTATCTTTTGGAAAGCTTCCAGGAAGGTCTGGCTGGCAACGCCTTCAATTTCATTAATGGTATTGAAAAGGGATTCTTTAGCTTTAACCAGGTCTTCTTTTTGAGTAAGGATGAAATCATTTCGTTCCTTGATCTCATTGTAAGCCTCCATGGCCATGGGGTTAATGGGCCCCATGTTATCTATGCGTTCACGGATCCGTGCTACATCGTTGCGCAGTTTCTCCTCATCCATCTCTTCCAGTTGGGCAATTTCTTCCTCAGATAACTGGCTGAGGATGTTATCCATGGCCACATTAAATTCGACAGACAGTCGCTCTTTGACACTGTTCAATTCCAGCTTACTCTCATTTAATGTATTCTGGAGTTGCATCAGAAGGCTGTCAATGTTTTCGCGTTGATGCTGGATGGCGCGAAGATCCTTTTCCACCTGATCGATGTCACCCCTGGCGGCGTAATAGTCGCGCTCAGCCTCGTTGAGGCCACGCTCCATCTCTTCCTTCTGACCATAGAGCTGAGTCAATTCCTCATCGCCGGATTGATTTCGCTCATGAATCGACCGGATTTCATCCTCACTTGTTCTCAGTTCAGTAGTGTTGGCTTCAATACGAATATTGCTCTGCTCGACCGCCTCCTGTTTGAACTTGATCTCTTGTGAAAGGCTCTTTACCCGGTTGGCTTGCTGGTGATAGAAGATATTTTGTTCGTTGAAGGCATTGGATTTCTGTCCCAACAGTTCATTTTGCGCCGACAGCTCATTGGTCTGATGCTTCAGTCTTTCATCCAGTTCCTGGAGTTCGTGCGATAGCACCTGCGCCCTGGGCTGGAGCTCATGGAGTTCTTTGAGCAGCCCATCAATCTTTTCCAGAATGTCTTCACGTCGAAGGTCAGCGTTGCTGATCATTTCGGCGAACTGCTCCTTCTTGGTCTTTACGGAGATATACTCGTCGTTGACCTGCTTGATGCCATTTTGGGCTTCTTCAATGGCGTGCTTGAGGTTATGATTCCGCAACCGCTCGAGTTCACGCTGGCGGTCCAGAAGGGAATACCTTACCTCTTCAAGTTTCTTGTTAAGTTCCCGGATCTCTTTGTCGAGTTTCTCAAGGTTTTTTGCACGACCAATCTTCTTGCCTTCAAAGAGTCCCACCGAGCCACCCGAAAGGCTGAAGCGCCGGCGGGTATACTTGCCACTCTTGGTTATGAACGTATTCTCGTCGTCGATGGGTATCTGTTTTGTATCTCCTTCGACGAAATAGACGCGATCCAGGATGAAAGACATGAGTTTGCCATACTTGGGGTCGAACTCAATGACCTGGGTAGCCGGATACGCATTGGGATAAATCTGCGTAGGATTGGGGACGAACTTTTCAAAGGCATCAAGGATAAAGAAATTCGCCTTTCCTTTGCTGGCGTCGCTGAGGATGTTGATAGCTTCGTAGGCCTCGGCCTCATGATCAACTATGTAATAATTGAGATAGGGTTCAAGGTAGTTTTCAATGGCCACACGATATTCTTCGGGGCAGGTGAGGATATCGGAAAGGAGGGGAGCATTCCTGGTCCACTCAACTTTCTTCTTGAGAAACTTGATGGCTTCAGGGAACCCTTCCAGGTTTTCGACCAGTGATTTTGTCAGTTGGTATTCATTTTGACGGGCGTCGAGCCTCCTTCCTGTCTCTGTGAGTTCCTCACGGATAAGGTCAATGGTCTTCTCCAAAGAACTGATTCGTGAAAGGACTTCATTTTCTTCCTGTTTGATCTTTTCCAGGTGAAGATTCTTTTCACGAATTTCTTCCTGGAGGACGATCAATTTGTTTTCAAATTCCACCAGGCTGGCGCTTTGCTGGGTGGTATCCGTGGCCGTGCGGTCGACCTCCTGGCGAAGTGAGGCTATCTGAATTTCCCGGATTTCAACAGCTTTGTTGGTCTGGAAATATTCTTCCTGCTTGGCGCGATGGAGCTGACGCAGTGCATCCACGTCCAGCTGTAATTGCGCAGTTGCGGCCCGCTGGCTTTCATACTCTGTTTTGATCAGTTCAGCCTTCTGAGAAATGTCTTCAAGGATAAGCTGAGCTGACTGTTCTTCTCCGTGTAAACTCTGAATTGCAAAATGGGCCCGCTCATTGCTCTTTTTGTCCTGCTCTATCTGATCTCTGAGGCTGACAGCGCGGTCATTTAAGAATCGAAGCCGCTCATTGTTGATTTGCTTATCACTCTCACGCTGACGGATCGTGGCTACATGATCGTTGATGGCCTTCTGTCTTGTGGACAGTGTTTTCTCTTTTTCGATCAGATCTGCCTTTTCCTTTTCAATGGAGGCTTCCTTACCGGCAATATCAGCGGTCAATTCAGCTTTCCG
>JBDHXU010000106.1:0-10026 GCA_039810905.1 Cyclobacteriaceae bacterium
GAAGAATGGATGAGTCATCTAAACGAGTGATGACAAATCCGGGTTGGTTCGAAGGTCATCCAAGAGGGTACTGCCTAATAATTTGGTCCCTGATTCGCGATTGCTGATTGTCTATTCTGGGACTTCTGCGCTCAATATTCATCTGTTCATTATTCAAAATTCAATTCTGCTTTTGGCGGTTTTTGGCCCAATTAAAGCTGATTTTACACCTTTTGTGAATGATTTACGCTACGCGCGTGCTACTTTCATGCTACACGCATGCTACGCGCAAGCTTGGTTCACGCTTGGTTCATGCTTGCTTCAAGCTTGGTTCACGCTATGTTCACGCTAGGAGTACGCTAGGGTCATGCTATGGGTACGCTAGGGGTACGCTACGTTATGCTATAAACAGGCTGGAAATGAGGGTGGCCTTATAGTGTGGTAAGCCAGATTCTACCTTTAAATGGGGGATGGATGGGGTAAAGTCAGTAGGCGGTGGACTGTAGACTGTGGGCGGTAGAGTCCGCCAACGCTAAGGCTCGCTCCTCCGCAGATGCTGGGGCGGGCAAGGCCGGCGATACACTCTTCACTTTTCACTATTAGCTCTTCACTATTAGCTCTTCTCCCTTCCCACCTACGCTAAAACTTCGGCGGGCACAGCATTCTTCATTCTTCGTTCTTCATTCTTCTTTTTTATACAGTTTCTCATAGTACTCCTCCAGCATCCGCTTCACGGCAAACTGATCCTTGGTGGTGAGGATGCTGGCCCGCATCATTTGTACCCAGCGTTTCTTGTCATCATAGTAAGTGGGGATCACTTCGTTGAAGAGCACTTTGTAAAGAGCCTTCTGATCATTGGCATCAAGTTTCTTTTCGTCCTTATGCTCGTAGCCGTCACCGAATTGCCATCCATTCACGCCGTGCTGGCATGCCTCCGGCCACCAGCCGTCGAGAATACTCAGGTTCAGGGCACCATTCATTGCTGCCTTCATGCCGGAGGTTCCACTCGCCTCCTGCGGACGACGGGGATTGTTCAGCCAGATGTCCACTCCGCGGGTAAGCATCGCCCCTATGGTCATGTCATAGTTTTCAAGGAACACCACAGATTCGGGATATTGCCGGGTCCATGCTAGTATATTCTCCACGATTTGCTTTCCGCCATCATCCAGCGGGTGAGCTTTTCCGGAAAAGATAATCTGCAACTTCCCGGTCTTGAACAGGGTATCCACTTTTTTGCGATCACTGAAGATGAAATCGCTGCGCTTGTAGCGTACGGCCCGACGGGAGAAACCGATGAGCAGCGAATCAACTTTCAATTGAACGCCTGTGCGCTCCTTTACGAATGAAAGTAAGTTCTTTTTGTTCTCCTGATGAGTCTTCCATACATCTCCACCCTTTACTGCAGCGTCAATCATTTTAGGGTCCACCCATGTGGGGCGGTGGATCGCATTGGTGATGCCTACAATTTCCGAGCGGTGCTTCACCTTGCTCCACATTTTGTTGGCTGTTACAGCGTGAAGTTGCGCCACCGCATTGGACTTCCTTGACAGCCGCAATGCACCTACGGTCATATTGAACGGCGAACCTCCGAGTTCTTTCAACTTCTTCTTGCTGAAGACCTCGTTATCGGCGCCCATGTACAGCAATCTTGAAATGTAATGCGATTCATTACCCTGGACGACGGGCGTGTGGGTTGTAAACACTATCTCATTGCGCGTGGCTTTGAACGCCTTTTTGAAAGACAGCCCTTTCTTTACTTTTTCTCTTACCAACTCGAATCCTGCAAACAAAGCATGCCCTTCATTGAAATGATAAACGTCGGTCTTGATGCCGAGCGCGCGGAGGGCTCTCACCCCGCCAATCCCCAGCACCATTTCCTGCGCGATCCGCTCCTCTCCAAACCAGCCGTAAAGCTGACCAGTAATCCAGCCATCTTCATTGCCGGGCACATCCGTGTCCAGCAAGTACAACGGCACATTGCCATGGCTATTATCCAACCAGACTTTACACTTGACATCACGGTTGCGGATCTTTACGGTAACGGTAACGCCGGTGTCTTTCAGGAAGGGATATTTATAGATGGGGAAAGTATCAATCACTTTGTCGCCCGTGGTTATGCGCTGATCAGTATAACCCTGCTTCCATTTTATGCCAATGCCAACCATAGGATATCCATGGTCTTTTGCTCCCTTGAGGTAGTCACCGGCGAGGATGCCGAGACCGCCGGCATAGATCTTGAAATCAGATTGAAGACCGTACTCCATACAGAAATACGCAACGCGGGGAAGGTTCTTTTT
The DNA here is from genome assembly GCA_039810905.1 of Cyclobacteriaceae bacterium. Classification (GTDB taxonomy): domain Bacteria; phylum Bacteroidota; class Bacteroidia; order Cytophagales; family Cyclobacteriaceae; genus ELB16-189. The sequence goes on from JBDHXU010000106.1 coordinate 2,277, forward strand.
GGCCATGTGGATTGATTACTTATTGTGGATTGAAGATTGTCGATTCGTCTGCTGCTGAACGCCTGAAGGCAATTTTTGGACTTCAATATAGTAAAGCTTTTGGCTACTGTCGAGGGCTATTAACTTTGGCTTTTGGCCGCTGGCTACTGGTACTGGCTTGGTGCGCGATACATCCTTGTTCCGCTTCCGCTCTTCACTTTTCACTCTTAGTTTTTAACTTTTCACTCTTCCCGCCTACGCCAAGGCTTCCTCCTCCGCTAATGCTTCGGCGGGCAAGCCGGCGGGCAAAGCCTTCTTCCTTCTTCGTTCTTCTTTACCTTTGTTCCATGGCAAAATCCTCCTACAGGCTATTTGACAACCTGTCTAAAGGCCGCACTTCGCTTAATATTTTTCTTCGCATACCCCACCCCTGGACGGCTGAAATGATCAGCCACCAGGATTTTGATTCCATCACACTCGATCTCCAGCACAGCCTTATCGGCCGGGAAGCAACAGCTCTGATGCTGGCTGCCATGCAAAAGGATGTCTATCCCATGGCGCGACTCAGCTGGAATGATCCTGCACAAATCATGTATGCCCTTGATGTTGGCGTTAAAGGGGTCATTTGCCCTATGATTAACTCAAGGCAGGATGCAGAGGCATTTGTGTCGGCGTGCTTCTATCCTCCCAAAGGAATCCGAAGCTATGGGAGTATCCGGGCCAATCTTCCACCGAGAGAGACGTATATGAAGGATTATGACGAAGACATTCTCACCATAGCCCAGATTGAAACACGTGCCGGACTTGAGAATGTTGAGGCTATTGCTTCCACCCCGCACCTCTCGGGTCTTTACCTGGGTCCTTACGATCTTAGCATAGACCTCGGATATTCAAAACTTGCAGATTTCTCCAACCCTGATTTTATGAAGCAGGTGGAAAAAGTACTCTTGGCCGCAAAGAAACACAAGTTGCTCACCTGTGTCCACGCATTTGGGGAAGAAGATGCTGCGTGTCTCGCCTCCATAGGATTTGATATCATTACCCCCATGGATGAAACCTCCATGATGATGCAGGCTATTCGAGAAAAGCTCGCGAGAGTAAAATCGATGATGCGTTAAATCAAGCCTAAAGAAAAAAGGACCAGCGTTTTCACGCTGATCCTTTTCTTATTACTGCAATTTGCCTTATTGTTTCTTCGGCAACACAATGGGCTTGATGTTGTTCGCGTCGCGGACTTTGAAGAACTCAGGCAGATCCTGGTTCATGATTTTCGCCCACTCCGTCTGAACTTCCACCAGCCGCTGCTTCAATACTGTATACACCTCCTTGTAAGAATCCGCAGGTCTGAAGTCCGCAATGGAGGCGGTATTGGCGAGGTACCCCATCTTCCCTGCAATCATCTCGGGATAACGTGTCGGATCCTGGCCTGTGCCGCTGTATTTTAGTTGAACCACCTTTCCTTCAACCTTCTGAATGGTGCTGTCAAGACGCTGCGCCGCTGCAATGAACTGTTTGGCACCAGGAGTCCCGTTGGTTTTCACCATGTCGGTCATGTCGAGAATCTGGCGACGGATGACTTCAGCCTGGTTGACAATGTCCGCGGCTGTATTCAGGTCATTGTAGATGCCAATGATAAGGTCAGTTTGCGCCTTGATATCTTCCAAAGTTCCGTCAGAATTAGGATCCTTCAGAATGTTTATCGTTGAATTGAACGTCTGACCTCCAGTCACCAATGTTACGTTGTACTTGCCCGGAGCAACGAGGTAGCCATCAAACCTTCCGGCAATGGTAGCTTTGCGGGTACGGTTCTTATCGAGCTGGACCCAATCTCCACCAATAGGCGGCGTCCTCAGGACAAAGTTCTTGGTCGGATTGCTCTCAAGATCCCACCAAACGCGATTGATACCAGGCTTTGGCTTCAGTTTGAACGTACGTACTGTATCTCCGGGTGCACGGGTAATGTAAAGTTTGGCGCTATCCTTATCGTTGTTTACCCAGTAGTTAATGGACGCTCCATATGGAGGATCCTGTCCCCAGTGAGGCTCGGGCGTATACTGCTGAAGGCTGGTCTTCGGACGGAAGCGGTAGGCATCCTTAGGGCTAAACAGCAGGGCTGCAACGCCTGCAGGATTGGCTGGCATCTGTTGAAGCGGACTGATATCATCCAATATGTACGCGCCTCTTCCATAAGTACCTATGACCAGATCATTAAAGTGTTCTTGAACCTCAAGCCAATAGAACGGAGTGTGCGGGAGGTTATTCATGAACACCTGCCAGTTCTCACCATCGTCAAAGGATATATAGAGGGTACTCTCAGTTCCCAGGTACAGAAGTCCTTTCCGGACCGGATCTTCCTTGATGCTGCGGCAGTAGTTCAGATTGCCTGCCTCTATGCCCTTGGTGATCTTCTTCCAGGTCTTGCCATAATCAGTGGTCTTGTAAACGAAAGGCTGGAAGTTGCCCACTTCATGCAGATCAACCACCAGGTAGGCCTTTCCTTCACTCCACTTGGAAGCTTCGATATTTCTTACTGTTCCAAGAGGTGGAAGTTCCAGGAGGTTCTTGGTAACGTTGGTCCACGTTTTACCATTATCCTGGGAAATATTTACGAGCCCGTCATTGCTGCCCGTCCAGAATAACCCTTGCTTGATCGGCGACTCCTCAAAGGCATAAATCACGTTGGCATACTCTACTCCAATGTTGTCAGGAGTAAGTCCTCCGGAGATCTGCTGTTTGCTCTTATCGTTCATCGTCAGGTCCGGGCTAATCACCTCCCAGGTCTGACCGCCGTTGTTGGTGCGGTGCACCACCTGGCTCGTCGCATAAACGAGGTTGTGGTCATGCTTGGAAACGAGGACTGGGAATGTCCATTGGAAACGATATTTCACTTCCGCAGCGGGGTGGCCACCGGCATATTCAGGCCAGATTTCAACCTGGCGGAACTGCATATTCTTTTGGTTGAAGCGTACCATCACGCCACCGAGTGCTCCTGAACCGGAAGCGCTTGACCAGATGATATCTGGATCGACCGGGTCTGCCGTTGCAAAGCCGCTTTCACCGCCGCCGAGGTCATGCCACATTCCTGAGGTGATCATAGGCGGACCGAGGAAGCCGGCATTACCACTCCTGCTGGGGCCTTTCATACTTGGACCATCCTGACGGTTGGTCAGTACGTTGTAAGGGATCTTGTTGTCAACGGTTACGTGGTATAGCTGTGCAACCGGCAATTGAATCTTGAACCAGGACTTACCACGATTATGAGAGATCGAAACACCGCCATCACCTGAAACGGCCATATGATTGCCGTCGGTAGGGTCGATCCATACGTCATGATGGTCCCAGTTTGGCTGGGCTGCACCCGCTTTGAAAGTCTTCCCTCCATCAATGCTGGTGAGGAAACTGGTGTTGCAGAAATAAACTTCATTCGGATTGTCGGGAGAAACCCTCACCCTGGTATAGTATGCCTGACGACCGCCGAGGCTATGGTCGTAGCTGACTAGATTCCAGGTCTTGCCCTGGTCATCTGAACTCCAGAATTCGCCATTGTCTGGCTTGGCTCCGCCGATGGATTCGATACCATCGCCGGTTTCAATGATAGCATAAACCTTGTTGGGATCTGCTTTGGTAGTGGCCACGGAAATTCTGCCAACCGGCCCTTTAGGCAAGCCACTGCCTGTCAGTTTGGTCCAGGTCTCGCCGCCGTCCGTTGATTTATAAATGCCGCTTCCAGGACCACCGCTGGTACGGTTCCAGGTGCGAAGGGCTATCTGCCATGCACCTGCGTAAAGGATCCGGGGATTGCTGGGATCAATAGCCATGTCGGAAATACCCGTGTTCTCATCAACAAAGAGCACCTGCTTCCAGGTCTTTCCTCCATCCGTAGTCTTATATACTCCGCGATCTTTTTGAGGAGCATATGCATGTCCAAGCGCTCCTACCCAGACAACGTCTGCATTATCAGGGTGAACGATTACTTTGGAAATGCGCCCGGTGTTTTCCAGCCCTGAAGAAGTCCAGGTTTCACCCTGGTCAGTCGACTTGTACACGCCATTACCAATGGAAACGTTGGAGCGGATAAAGCTTTCACCCGTTCCGGCATAAACCACCTGGGCATCAGAAGGTGCAATGGCCAATGCACCGATGGAATGAACCGGCTTGTCGTCAAAGACCGGTTTCCAGGTAATCCCGCCATCGGTGGTTTTCCAGATGCCGCCTGTGGCTGCACCGGTGATGTAGACCATCCGGTTGCCAGGTATTCCCACGGTACCGGTAACCCGGTTTCCCACAGGGCCGATATAACGGAATTTGAGTTGCTCGATGTCCTCCTTCTTTAGCGTCTGCCCGGATGCAGAAACCGTCCAGAGAAAGACCAGCAACAATAAGACCGGACGGAAGGCCGCAACAGTCCGCGTTGTGAGTTGATTCATAGAAAGGAAAGGTTAAGGTTTTATTATGTATTCAATCTAGTGATTCCTTCATGCATCCAAAAGATCAATCTTTCCTATGGTTGATTTAACTTGCGAATGGCAGAGCAATATGAAAATCGAACCGTTCAGGCTGGAGAGGTTTTACAGCCGATTTGAATTCACCACCCAATACCTTCTTTGCAGCTCCGACTGCGAGGCCATGCACATCCACGATCTTCTCAGCATGGAAGAGGGTGCGCATGATAAATTCATGAAGCAATGGCTGGGTTATACAGAAACCCAGGGAAGTCACAAGTTGCGGGAAGAAATAACAAAGCTTTATTCGTCGGCAAGCCCCGCTCAGGTTTTGGTTTTTAGTGGCGCAGAAGAGCCGATCTTCCTGTTATGGCACGCCTTGCTGGAAGCCGAAGACGAGGTGATTGTACAATTTCCCTGTTACCAGTCGGCCGCCTCCGTACCCGAGTCCATAGGATGCAAAGTCAAGCCATGGCGGGCAAGGTTTGAAAATGGTGCTCCCTTCTTCGACATCTCTGAATTGAGAAGACTCATTAATTCGAAGACCAGGGCGATATATATCAATAGTCCGCATAACCCAACCGGTCATCATTTTGATGAACGGCAGTACGCGGAGATAGTATCATTGTGCCAGTCTGTAGGAGCAGTCCTGATCTCTGATGAAGTTTACCGCGAATTGGAGTTGGATCCTTCTTCACGATTGCCGGCCATAGTCGATGTATATGAAAGAGGTGTATCCATTGGCGTTATGTCGAAGGCTTATGGGCTGGCAGGCTTGCGCATTGGCTGGCTGGCATCAAAGGATGATACGCTGTTAAGGCATTGTGCCATGCTGAAGGAATACACTACTATCTGCAACGCTGCCCCCAGCGAATTTCTTGCCGAGGTAGCATTGCGTAACCGGTATCACCTGCTTAACAGGAATCTTGAAATCATAAGGCACAACATTCCCTTGCTTAATGATTTCTTCCATAGGTACCAGGAGATATTCGATTGGCACAGTCCGTCGGCAGGCTCCATCGGTTTTCCCAAATGGAAATTGCAGCTTGATGGAATGGCATTGGCCGAGGATATTGTAAGGAAGAAGAATGTATTGATCCTTCCCGGGGAAGTGTACGATCAACCCGGGTTTTTCAGAGTAGGATTCGGCAGGCGGAACATGCCGGAGGCCCTGGGCCGCTTTGAGGAATACGTGAATGAGGAACTAATCAGCAAACACCGGTGATGCAGGGTGCTGCACATTCAAAGAAGGTCCGCATCGCCATCTGGTCCGGTTTACTTCTTGCATCATTTGCTGCGGGCACGATGGTCTACCTTTTCTCCGACACACCCTTTCCCGATGTTGACCGGGATGAACTTGAACTGACCCGGTCAAGTGATGTGCCGGCCGGGCAGTCCGTAGATTTCATTGGCGACAGCCTTACAAAAAATATCCACAGCGAGGGCATATGGTTTAAAGATGCTGCGGGCAGGACCATGATCCTTCATGGTATCAATGTTGGTGGGGACACAAAGGTGCCTTTCAAGCCTTACCTTCCCAGTCACATAAAGGAGAACTTCCTGGAGAGCGCCTACACGGTTTCATTTTCGGGAAGGCCCTTTCCAATTGAAGAGGCCGATGAGCACTTTTCACGCCTGAGCCGGTGGGGGTACCGCTTTCTGAGGCTTTTGATTTCATGGGAGGCGATTGAGCACGCAGGGCCTGGAACTTACGACGAAGATTATCTGCAATACCTTAGAGCGCTTGTCATCAAGGCTGCACAATATCATATTAATGTTTTCATTGACCCTCACCAGGATGCATGGAGCCGTTTCACCGGCGGCGACGGAGCCCCCTACTGGACACTGGAGATTGTTGGATTCAATCCCATTCACATGCATGAATCAGGAGCAGCTGTACTTCATCAGTGGGAAGGCGATCCCCTTCCCGCGATGCTTTGGTCAACAAACTACTTCAAGCTGGGCACGTCTACCATGTTCGCCCTGTTTTTTGGAAGTGAAGACTTTGCTCCTGACCTCAAAGTTGGAGGAGTAAGTGCGCAGGAATATCTCCAATCACACTATATCAATGCCATGAAGCAGGTCGCATTGAAATTGAAAGGACTTCCCAATGTGATTGGGTTTGACGTAATGAACGAGCCGACCTCAGGACTGATTGGGGCAAAGGAATTGGAGGCCGAGGGCATTTATAAAAATGGAGCCATGCCTACGCCTTTCCAGGGAATGGTTGCAGCTGCCGGTATCCCGGTCGAAGTTCCTTACTATGAATTTGATGTACCCACGTCAAGGGAAATCGGAAAAGTGAAACTCAATCCCATGGGGGTCTCGGTTTGGAAGAGTCCGGCGGCTGACGTGTGGCGCAATGCAGGTGTTTGGGGATTGGATGCCGACGGGAAACCTGAATTGAAGAAGCCGCTATACTTCGCATCGGCAAAAGGACGACAAGTGGATTTCTCGCATGACTATTATCGCCCATTTGTAACGCGTTATGCAAAGGAATTGAACAGCATCGACAGTACCTGGCTCATTTTTGTGGAGCGCCCTTCCCTTCTCAAACTTCCCCGGTTTACTCCAGCGGAAGCCAGAACGCTGGTACATGCAAGCCATTCTTATGATGTGGTAACCCTGCTTACAAAGGAATACAACAGTTGGATGAACGTGGACGTAAGAGACTTGAAGGTTGTGTTCGGTAAGACAGGAATCCGTGAGATGTTTCATTCACAGATTCAGGACCTCAAAAGAGAAACCGAAGAAACCATGGGATTGCGCCCCACCCTTCTCGGTGAATTTGGAGTACCGATGGATCTTGGTAACCGCAGTGCCTTTAAGAACGGTGACTACAACGATCAGGAGGAAGTACTTGACCGGTCTATCCGGCCGCTGGAGTCCAATGTGATGAGTTATACCTTATGGGTCTACACGGCTGACAACAACCATGAACGGGGTGATCAATGGAACGGTGAGGACCTTTCCATCTACAGTAAATCGGAGTCACAGCAAGCCCATCCTGCGAATTCCGGTGGTCGTGCATTAGCAGCTGCGATCCGTCCTTATCCGTACAAGGTTGCAGGGCAGCCGCTCCAGTATTTCTTCGACAAAGACCATCACCGATTCTATCTGAAGTACAAGGCAGACCCGCTTGTCCAGGCACCGACTGAAATTTTTGTGCCAGAATTCCATTATGGCAAAGGCTTCAACATCTACAGTTCGCCGGGCAAGTTCGCCTGGGACGAGGAGCGCAGTGTATTGATCTTTCGTCCGGAGAAGTTTGGGGTACAGGAGATTGTGATTGAGTGAAGAGTGAAGAACGAAGAGTGAAGAATGAAGAA
>JBDHXU010000107.1:0-9922 GCA_039810905.1 Cyclobacteriaceae bacterium
CCCAGTGCAATCTCTTCCTTCGAGAACGGCTGGTTATAGAACCGTTTTCCTTTGGCCTTGTACAGCGCGTTGGCCAACGCGGCAAACGTCGGTGGGAACAACGGCTCTCCCAGACCGGTAGGATCATGCTCGTTCTTGACAAAGTGCACTTCGATCTCCTTTGGCGCTTCCTTCTGACGGATGATCCGGTACTTATCAAAGTTGGTCTTGTCCGGAACGCCGTCCTGGAAAGTAAGTTCACCGAATAACGCATTGCCGATGCCATCGACAATTCCGCCTTCACCCATATTCGAAGCTGCATCCGGGTTGATGACAATTCCGCAATCAACAGCCGCAACCACCTTTTGCACCATGGGCTTGTTGTTTTCAATGGTCAGGTCAAGCACTTCAGCCACGTAAGTGTTGTGGCAGAAATAGGCCGCGACACCGCGATGGACATTACCTGCAGCCTCACCCCACTTCGACTTTTCCCTCGCGAGTTTCAAAACCCCTGCATAGCGCTCGGGGTCGTAGTCATTGTGGGTTCCCACCGGATTGTTCTTCGCGCGTTCCAGCAATGCAAGGCGAAAATCGATGGGATCTTTTCCGGCGAGTTCTGCAAGTTCATCCAGGAAGGACTGCTCGGCCCCGGCAATAAAGTTTGAGCGCGGCGCACGGAAGGCACCGATTGTGATGTTAGAGTCAATCTGCCAGCCTTCGGCCAGGTAGTTGTCTACTGCGCCGGCCGGAAAGCGATCGGCATGAACAGGATGTTCCGGTATGCCACCCCCGCGTACATGAAAGGCAATCAGATTATTGTCTTTGTCCAGGGCGGCCCGGTAAGTGGCGGTGTAGGTAGGCCGGTAGATTCCGTAAGTCATGTCGTCCTCGCGCGTGTACATCAGTTTGACCGGAGTATTCGCCTTTTGCGAGATAACAGCAGCTTCTATCATGTGATGTCCATAAGCCCTCAGGCCGAATCCCCCTCCCATCCTTGCCAGTTTGATATGAATCTTTTCTTTGGGAAGACCCAATCGCGCCATAAGTGTCCTTGTTACGAACTCCGGAGCCTGGATCGGTCCCACGAGTGTAGCTTCGTCTGCGGTGACATGAGCAAAACAGTTTACCGGCTCCATGGTATTGTGCGCGAGAAAAGGAGCAGCGTAAGTGCGCTCGAGAACTTTCGCGGCTTTCCTGAATGCTGCTTCAGGGTCGCCATCCTTGCGGAGTACTTTGGCGGGCTTCTTTGCCATCTCGGCCATGGCTTTCTTGTGACCGGTTGTGCTCTCCAAACCACCAGGGACTTTTACGGTCTGCTTGCCGCCCCATCCGTTGACCACCATATTGAAGTCTTTGATTTTTTCCCACTCTATCTTGAGTGTCTTCTTGGCGTTCATGACTTCCCACGTTGTGTTGCCTAAAATGGCCACCAACTCGGTAAACGCCGCAGTATCAAAAGCATTTCTTTCGTAATCGTCGGGCAGGGTCTGAATGGTGAACACGTCCTTGATTCCCGGCATTGATCGTGCCGCCGCATCATCCACCGACTTGACTTTTAGTCCGAATGCCGGTGGATGTAAGATCATAGCTACCAACATGCCCTGCTGGCTGTGATCAATTCCGAACAAGGACTTGCCTGTCACTATGTTCTTCGCTTCCACATTCTTTTTGGAGTTGCCGATGATTCTGAAGTCCTGGACATTCTTCAGCGGAACTTCTTTGGGCACTTCGAGCTTTGCGGCTGCTGATGCCATCTCGCCATAGCCGGCCTTCTTCCCGCTTGACTTATGATAGATCATGCCGGCCTCCGTGGTAATCTCTCCTGCAGGTACATTCCACTTTTGTGCGGCTGCAGTGATCAGCATCTGACGAGCAGTAGCTCCGGCTGTCCGCAGCGGCTTCCAACTCAGCAGGATACCCATGCTTCCTCCCGTGAATTGGCGCTCAAATCTTTCCGGGAAGAAGTCGGCCTGCTCTACGATAACATTCTTCCAGTCCGTGTCCAGTTCTTCAGCCAGTATCATGGGCATCGACGTCTTGACATTGGAACCAAATTCCGGGTTGGGAGACATGAGGGTGACCAAACCGTTCTCGCCTATCTTGATGTAGCTATTCAGTTCAAACCATTCCTTCGGCATTGTCATTGCCTCTTCCGGAGTTGGTTTGCATCCCGCCAGCCAGCTGAAACTGAGCATCATGCCGCCACTCGCCAGGGCGGACACTTTCATAAAGGACCTTCTGTTGATGGTAGTTTTTACCTGTGTCATGGCAATAGGGATTAAGCGGTTTTAGCTGCAGTTTTCACGGCAGCCTTGATGCGTAAGTAGGTTCCGCAGCGGCAGATGTTTCCGTTCATGGCATTTTCAATCTGTTCGTCCGTCGGGTTGGGGTTGTCTTTCAGCAAGGCAGCAGCCGTCATGATTTGTCCGCTCTGACAATAGCCGCACTGATAGACGTCGTGTTCCATCCAGGCTTTCTGAACCGGATGATCACCATCTTTCGAAAGGCCCTCAATGGTGGTAATTTCTTTGTCACCAATGGCTGAAACCGGCAGCACACAGGAACGTGTGGCGACGCCGTTGAGGTGAATGGTGCAGGCTCCGCACATGGCCATCCCGCAGCCGTACTTGGTACCCACCAAATTAAGGTGTTCCCTCAGCACCCATAGTACAGGCGTAGCGGGATCAACATCCACCGTTTGGCGGTTTCCGTTGATGTTCAGGTCGATCTTTGCCATGATTTTAATTTTTCGTGAATCACAATCTTTTAATACTTCAATCCTTATTCGAATCAAACATTAGACTACAAAAATCAAACAGGTGGGCAGGTCAGAACGGATACAGGGGTGGACCCGGAAGACTAATTTACTACTGTAATTCTAAAATGGTATTGAAGCAGCAAAGTTTTATTGAAAGCTCTGCTTCGGGGCTGAACGAGATTTGGCTGTTTTTGAACCGGCATTAACAGTTTCACATCCTGCCTGCCTTAAATTCTGAATTCAGGTACTTGGCCACCGACTTGTTGTTGCACTTCTCCACCTTCAGTCCATTGCACCGGTTGAACTTTGCGAAGGCCCTGATTTCCTCCGTCACCTTGTACATTTCTTGTTCCGTCAGCTTTAAAGGTTCAAAGTGAAGGTTGTGTATGACAAGTGTACCGGTCTTCCGGTCGGCCTTGGAATCCATCCTTGCTACAAATCGGTCACCCAGAAGGATTGGCAATGAAAAATATCCATACTTGCGCTTGGGCTCCGGCACAAAGCATTCGATCTGATAATCGAAATTGAAAAAATCACGCAGCCTGTGCCGGTAGAAATTGATCGTATCAAATGGAGAAAGAACAAAGGCATCACCGGCAAGGGTGATGTTCTTTCTCAGGTAAGAAGGGTGCATGAATAACGGCGGCGTGCTGAAACCGCGTATTTGAACTCTGCAGACTTCACCATCTTCCAACATCTTCACTATCTCTGTCTTGACTGGTGGCTTCACAAACCGGGTGTTGAAGACCATCTCTTTCATCATCGAGATGCCATGGGCCTGGAGCGAGCGCATGATCACATGCCTGGCAAACTCTTCATTTGTAGGTTCACTTTTGTCGAAGTCGCCCCAAACAACATTTCCTGGCAAGTCATAGACTTTATGGAAGGCATCCGAGCGGGTGGTCATTAGCCTGCCGTCAAGGTTCAATCTTTCCAGTGCGATTTTGGCCGGGCGCCAGTCCCACCACCCCGAGCTTTTGGTTACTCGGTCATTCTCGAAATCACCAACCATGAGAGGGCCTTCAATGGAGATCCGGTTGAGGATCTTTTTCATCAGGTTGATTTCTGGCTGGGATAATGACTTATGCCTGTTGAGAAAATGCTGCTTGAGGTGTAAGGAGTATCTGAAGTAACGCAGAGGTATGAAGCCTGATGCATAGTTCCAGAATTCAAAAATCCTTCCATCGGACTGGAGTTGCTTTAGCCATTCTGGCCTATAGCCAGGTATCCTGGAAGCAAGTGCATGATGATGCGCACGTTCGACCACATAATTGGTATCGATCTGCAAGAAACCGAGGTGATCGATTACTTTGAAAACAGCCTCTGGTCCTTTGCCAAACTGTCCATGTCTGGAGAGCCCCGCGGCGTGAATGATGATTCTGCGGGCCTCTTCAGGGGACAGTGTATGGATCTTCATGATTCCAAAATTAGCAGAATCCGGGCTGCTGCTGGGTAATTCGTGTGTTTGAATATCGTAATGAATCCTTTGAAAAACGTTGCTGCAAGACAAGACAAAGCAGGAAGTTTGAGGTGTCAGTTGTTGTTTGAAAGGTGTAAATTGGAATGAGCAAGAAAGGCACTGTTGAAATGAGTAAGGTTGAAACCCTTGAAGATTTTTATAAGAGGAAGTTCGACTGGCTTCCTGACAATATCCGCAGCGAAATCGGACACTTCAATGTCTTCAAGCTGGATCCATTTGTCGGGGACAATGCGAAGCCGGTACCGTACAAGAAGCGCGACTACTACAAGATCATGCTGGCCATCGGAAGCAGCAAGGTTCATTTTGCCGACAAGGTCCTGGAAGTAAAAAAGCAGGCTTTGTCCTTTTCAAATCCCCAGATTCCCTACAAATGGGAACATACTGATCAGATCCGGACTGGATTCTTCTGCGTCTTCAATCAGCATTTCTTTCACCAGTACGGCGGTCTCAATCAATATTCTGTCTTTCAACCTAACGGAACCCATGTATTTGAATTGACCGATGCGCAGGTCAAGTGGGTGACAAATATTTATTCACGCATGTTTGAGGAAATCCAGTCGGATTATGTCCACAAATACGATGTATTAAGGAACCTTGTCTTTGAATTGCTTCACTATGCAATGAAGATGGAGCCGACGTCAACCATGGAGAAAACCTTGTTGAACGCCTCCCACAGGATCTCAACGTTGTTTCTTGAGTTGCTGGAGCGACAGTTCCCAATTGACGACACCCACCAGACCGTGCAACTGCGAACGGCGTCGGATTTTGCGACGCAACTGAACATTCATGTCAATCACCTCAATCGCGCAGTGAAAGAAACTACAAGCAAGACCACAACTCAGGTGATCGCGGAGCGCATTGTGCAGGAATCTAAAGTGCTGTTGAGGCACAGCGCCTGGACCGTTTCTGAAATAGCCTACTCGCTGGGCTTTAATGAAGTGACACTTCAACAACTTCTTTAAAAAATATGTTGGCCTGAGCCCGCTGAAGTTCAGGAATGTTTGAATTACATAATCTACTGATTGATTTTTGTTACGATGGTCAATCCATCCATTGTTCCTTTGCATTGATTTAAACAATGGAGACTATGAATAAGCGCAGACTTGGAAAAAGCGGACTCGAGGTATCGGCCATCGGGCTGGGATGTATGGGGATGAGCTTCGGTTATGGCCTGCCCGCCGACAAGAAGGAAATGATCAGCCTGATCCGGGCTGCCGTCGACCAGGGAGTGACTTTCTTTGATACAGCTGAGGTGTACGGACCTTTTGCCAATGAGCTTTTGGTTGGGGAAGCGCTGGAGCCATTCAGAGGGAAAGTGGTAATCGCAACCAAGTTCGGATTCAAACTAGATCCGAACGGCGGCCCAAAGCATTTGGGTCTTGACAGCAATCCAAAGCATATCAAAAAAGTGGCGGAAGCGTCGTTGAAGAGATTGCGCGTGGATACCATCGATCTCTTCTACCAGCATCGCGTGGATCCCACCGTTCCAATTGAAGATGTGGCCGGGGCGGTAAAAGACCTGATCAAGGAAGGGAAAGTGAAACATTTTGGTCTGTCCGAAGCCGGCGTTGCTACCATACGCCGCGCACACGCTGTCCAACCCGTAACCGCACTCCAGAGCGAATACTCACTCTGGACCAGGGGACCTGAAAAAGAAATCATTCCAACGCTGGAAGAATTGGGGATTGGTTTTGTTCCGTTCAGCCCTCTTGGAAAAGGCTTTCTGACCGGAAAAATGAATGAAAAAACACAATTGGAAAGCGGTGATTTCCGGAGTACGCTCCCGCGCTTTACCAAAGAAGCGTTGAAGGCAAATCAGTCGCTGGTAAACCTGCTTATCGAAATAGCGCAAAAGAAGAACGCCACTCCTGCCCAAATTGCCCTGGCGTGGTTGCTGGCGCAAAAGCCGTGGATTGTTCCCATACCGGGTACCACAAAGTTGAACCGACTCCACGAAAACAACGGAGCGGTCTTGGTGGATTTGAGTGATGCAGACCTCCGGGATATTGAGGTCGCTGCATCAAAGATTAATGTGGTGGGCGCCCGCTATCCGGAACACATCGAGAAGATGACGGGATTGTAACAAACCCTTGACTATTCGACCAGTTGGTAGTCTTTCATAAATTGCTAAAAAGGAGGCACCATGGATCGTTCAATTCAAGAAGACACATTCCCAAGAGGCGACAGGGCGCCAGCAGAATACTTCACCGGTACCGCCTGGCTGCAGCCGCTGGTGCCCGACAGCCGCATGTTCAATGTGGTCATAGGTAATGTCACCTTTGAGGCGGGGGCGAGAAATAACTGGCACACACATCCGGGCGGGCAGATCTTGCTGGTAACGGATGGTATTGGCTACTACCAGGAAAAAGGAAAACCCATCCGGATCATCAGGAAGGGCGATGTGATTCAGATCCCACCTGACATCGTACACTGGCACGGCGCATCGCACGACCACGCCATGACCCACATTGCCATAAGCACAAACACAGAGAAAGGAATCGTCGCATGGCTGGAGCGGGTAACGGATGAGCAATACAGCAGAACCAACTGACCTTTCCGTTATTCGTAACGCAAAGTGTCCACCGGTTTCGTCATCGCAGCCTTCAACACTTGCGAGCTAATTGTGAAAGCGGCAATGGCAACCACCACGAGTGCAGGGATCAGAAAAATAAACCAACCCGGCGTTATCCTGTATGTGAATCCTTCCAGCCACAAATGCGTGGCATAGTAAGCGAAGGGAATGGCGAGCAGGGACGAAATCATAACCAACAGAACAAAGTCAAGGGACAGAAGTGAGACAATGTTCATGACGGAGGCACCCATTACTTTTCTTACGCCAATTTCTTTTGTTCTCATCGCAGCGGTGTAGGAAGACAGGCCAATCAGTCCCAGACAGGCGACGATGATCGCCAAAACGGTGAAGATTACGACGACTTTACCAAAGCGGTCAACATCACTGTATTGCCGCTTATAGTAGTCATCAAGAAATACATATTCGAAGGAGTTACCGGGAAAGAATTTGCGATAGAGGGTTTCAATCATTGAAAGCAATCTCGGTTGATCGTCTTTCGCTATCCTGATGGAAATGGGGGAGTTCGTCGCATAGGCAGGTCTGAAGACCATGGGTTCCATAGGCTTTTGCAATCCTTCCTGGTGGTAATCGTTTACTACTCCGATAATGTTCCATTTCCTGGTTCCTTCATTTCCCCAAAGGATCTCACGTCCAATCGCTTCCTGTGGATTCTGGAAACCGAACAGCGAAGCCGCGTTACGGTTTATAATAATGGATTTCAGTTTTGAGAAATCCGGATTGTGATCGGTGGGCAGAAAATCGCGGCCGGCCACAATTTCAACACCCATGGTCTTAAAGAAATCAAAATCGATTCCTGCCTGGCTTACGGTATAATGCTGATCGGCTGGCTGGCCGTTGATACGGATGTTAAAAGCTCTTCCCATCCTGTCACCTGGGATCCACCATGAGGTCGTTGCATTGGCCACACCGGATATCTGTGCCGCTTCGTGC
Source organism: Cyclobacteriaceae bacterium (assembly GCA_039810905.1). GTDB lineage: Bacteria > Bacteroidota > Bacteroidia > Cytophagales > Cyclobacteriaceae > ELB16-189. The sequence continues at coordinate 7,741 of JBDHXU010000107.1, forward strand.
TTGAAGTCTTCCACGCGTTCAATAAAGGTGGAATCCCATGCAATCAACTCCGGTGCCTGAAGTACAAGCACATCATTCAGTTTGATTCCGAGATCAGACGAGTTCATGAATTCAATCTGTCTTGTAACCACCAGCGTTCCGCAAATCAGAGCGGTGGAGGCCGTGAACTGGAACACAACGAGGGATTTCCGGAAGAAATTTCCCCTTGAGGACCGGCTAAATTTTCCCTTAAGTACCGTGGCGGGCTGAAAATTGGAAAGGATCATGGCTGGATAAAGCCCGGAAAGAATGGCTCCTGACACAAGTATTACAACAGCCAGTACTAGTTGTTGGGAAGTGACCTGGGTGGCCAGCAGTTTCCAGCTTAGTTCACTTCCCACAATCCGGTTGAAAGTGACCTGGAGGAGGACGGTGATCAGGAGCGCCAAAGCCGCTGCGATGACGGTCATGAGAACAGATTCAATTATAAATTGGGTTATGAGATCTGCGCGAAAAGCGCCCATTACCTTTCTCAGCCCGGCTTCCTTTGCGCGATCCATCACCCTGGAAGTCGTCAGGTTCGCATAGTTGATCCAGGCAAGTACCAGTATGAAAAGGGCCACCACGAGCAGGGACCAGACTGCCTTTCCGCTTGCTGTAATGGCGAAGTCATATTCAAAGTCTGAATAAAGATGAGCTTCCTTCAAGGGCTGCAGGTAGAACTTCTCAATGCTGCCGGAAACTTTATCTCCCTTGAAATATCGTTCACTGAAGGCATCGAATTTGGCTTCGAGCTGATTCGGATCCGTGCCCTCTTTCAGCACCAGGTAATGATACATGTCAGACCATGTCCAGCTTGTCTCTGCGTCTGGATTATCCGCAACAAGGCTTGCATAAGATATAAACGCTTCGAAGTTCAAATGCGAATTCCTGGGGAGGTCTTCCAAAATCCCAGTCACCTCAAAGGGTTGCGTATCAAGCCCCCACAGAAAGGTCTTCCCAATCAGTTCGTTCAAGTTGTTGCCAGTAAATGAAAAATATTTCCTTGCGGCACGCTCTGTGAGTACAACCTTGCGAGGTTCGTTCAGTACCGTCTTCTTGTCGCCGGCTAGCAGGTTGAAGTCAAATACATCAAAAAGCCTTGAATCTGTCAGAATTACTTTGTCCCCGCGAAAGTTCTTCTCGCCAACTTTGATGTTCAATTTCCCTACCGGCATCACACGGACAAACGATTCGATCTCCGGAAAATCCTTTGCCATTGTGGGGCCAATAGTAGGGTAGGTGATGGTTCCATGCTGGATGAGCTTGCCATTCTGGAACCTGTTATTGATCACGCGGTAGGTGCGCTCCATTTTGGAATTGAAGCGATCGAAGCTGAGTTCAAATACCACAAACTCCAGAATAAGGAGACTTGCGGCCAGGCCGATGGCCAATCCAACTACGTTGATCACTGAAAAGGCTTTGTTTTTCAGGATATTCCTCCAACTGATGACCCAATAGTTTTTCAGCATAGCCGTTTGATTTAGTCTGTGGGAAGATGAAAGTGGTCTGATGATACCCGGCCGGAAGAGAAACAACACATCGAAGAAACACAGCCAGTCTGCGGCTGCCTTTCCTTTTTTCTGAAGTCGCTGTTGATACAACTCGTGAAGGTCACCTTCCAGGTGCCGTACCAATTCAGGATGGCAGTACCAACGGAAGAACCGCAAGAGCCAGGATGGTGGAAGTACCTTCATGAGGGATAAAGAACGTTCACATCAAGCGCTGCTTTTGGAATAGCGTGCCAAAGGGCTTCGCGTGTGCTTCTGCTGTAGTTGATCGCTTTCTTACCCAGGGCAGTGATTTCAAAATAGCGCCTGGGTCGGCCGGCTCTTATTTCGGTTGACTCTCCGTCATAGGAGCGAACATAACCCTTGTCTTCAAGCCGGAGCAGCGCCGTATGAAGCGCGCCCATGCTTACACTTCGTTTCAGCCTGGACTCAATTTCATTTTTGATGGAGACTCCGTATGCTTCGTTGTAGAGTATGCCAATTGTCAGGATGACCACTTCTTCAAATTCACCCAGGTTATATTTCTTCATAACGGAAAATAATTTCCTAAATGTAGGAATAATCGTGCCAGATTATTGAAGCGATTCGCCTGAGCAGCAATCGCCGCTCTTAACGGCTGACCTGCACGAATCCGGACGGAGGACCGGACAGTT
>JBDHXU010000108.1:0-9903 GCA_039810905.1 Cyclobacteriaceae bacterium
ATAAGGTCAATATGAAATTCAGTGTAGATAATCGGGGCTACTATGGTGATTTCGGTGGAGCCTATGTGCCGGAAATGCTGCATCCGAATGTGGAAGAGTTAAGAGTCCGGTATCTTCAGATACTGAACGACGAGGGGTTCCGGGAGGAGTTTTATGGACTGCTTCATGACTATGTTGGGCGTCCAACCCCATTGTTTTTTGCTTCGCGATTGTCGGACCACTACAAAACCAGAATTTACCTTAAGCGCGAGGATCTTTGTCATACCGGGGCACACAAGATCAACAACACCATTGGCCAGATCTTGCTGGCTAAACGGCTGGGCAAAATGAAAATCATCGCCGAGACTGGAGCAGGTCAGCATGGTGTGGCCACCGCAACGGTCTGTGCCCTGATGGGAATGGAGTGTACAGTTTATATGGGTCAGTTGGACATGGAACGCCAGCGTCCCAATGTTGAGCGCATGCGGATACTCGGGGCGACAGTGGTGCCGGCAGTCAGTGGCAACATGACGTTGAAAGACGCTACCAATGAAGCCCTCCGGCACTGGATCAATCATCCAACAGATACGCATTACATAATAGGGTCTGTCGTTGGTCCGCATCCTTATCCTGATATGGTCGCCAGGTTTCAATCTGTGATCAGTGAAGAAATCCAAAAACAATTGATACACAAGGAAGGCAATCCATACCCTGATGCGGTGATCGCATGTGTGGGAGGTGGCAGCAACGCTGCGGGCGCCTTCTATCATTTTCTGGAGGATGAACATGTTCAACTCATAGGTGTTGAAGCGGCTGGTATGGGTGTGACATCAGGCCATTCTGCAGCTACGACGTTCCTTGGTAAACCAGGTGTTATCCATGGAAGCAAGACCTTGCTGATGCAAACGGAGGATGGGCAGGTTGTTGAACCTTATTCCATTTCCGCAGGTCTTGACTACCCTGGTATCGGTCCTTTGCATGCGCATCTGTTTCAAGCCGGACGCGTTTCATTTCAGCATGCAACAGATGATGAGGCCATGGACGCGGGACTTGAGCTTTCCAGGATGGAAGGAATCATTCCTGCTATCGAATCCGCTCACGCGCTCGCTGCATTGAAGAAGAATCAGTTTGACCCGGACGATATTGTGGTGGTCAGTCTGTCAGGGAGAGGGGATAAGGATTTGGAGACGTATATTGGGTGGACGAAAAATGAAGAACGAAGAGTGAAGAACGAAGAGTGAAGAGTGAAGAGTGAAGAGTGAAAAGTGAAGAGTGAAAAGTGAAAAGTGAAAAGTGAAGAGTGCTGCGCCCGCCGAATCTTTAGCGAGAGAGTAAAAAGTGAAGTAATTTTATACGGCCCACCATGCATGGTACCGAGTGGCAGACTTGAAGAAGGAAGAAGAATGCGAACTAATGAATACGAAGTATGAAAATGTCTACAAAATATCAGCTGGCTGCTTTCATCTTTCTGGCAGCGTGCGCGCCAAAAAAATCGCCTGAAGCTTCCATCGACAAGGCGGCTTATCAGCTGGAGATTGATAATTGGGACAAGGGAAGAGTGAAATATCTTAAAGGCCCGGATGGCTGGCTCAATCTGGCAGGACTGTTCTGGTTAAAGGATGGGATCAATACATTTGGCAGTGGCGAGCAGAATGATATCGTATTCCCGGAAGGGAAAATTGACAGCCGCGCCGGGTTCTTTGTGCTCAAACAGGGTGTGGTTACGCTGGAGGCGGCACCCAAAGTAGACATAACCAGGAATGGGAAGCCGTTCAGAAGCGGGGTGGTGTTTCATCCCGATTCCTCGCGGATGAAACCGCTTGAGCATGGAACGCTGAAATGGTTCATCATCAAGCGCGACAACCGCTACGGCATCCGCCTGCGCGATCTTGCTCACCCTGATCTTGAACAATTCAAAGGAATCGGAAGGTTTCCGGTTGACCCTGCCTACAGGGTAACAGCTGATTTCAAACCTGCAGATGCCGGACACACAATCCCTATTGTGAATGTGCTGGGACAAACCATTGACACCAAATCTCCTGGCACACTGTACTTTTCACTAAACGGTCAGCGAGTTTCACTGGATGTTATCGATGACGGAGGCAAGGAGCTGTTCATTATTTTCAGCGATCTGACCAATACAAAGGAGACCTATGGTGCCGGAAGATATCTTTATGCAGATCCTCCCGGGGCCGATGGCAAAGTGATCCTTGATTTCAACAAGGCATACAATCCACCTTGCGCATTCACGGTGTTCGCAACATGCCCGATACCCCCTGCTCAGAACAGGTTGGACATGAGGGTGGAGGCTGGAGAATTAAATTATACTGGCGGGCATGGCAGAGTGATGAACTGAGTATGGGAGCAGAGAGATTGGCTGAATTATTTGGGCGAAACCCATCCGGGCTGCTTTCGGTGTTCTACACCGCCGGCTTCCCCAGGCTGGAAGACACGGTGCAGGTTGGAGAATGCCTCGAAAGGGCCGGCGCTGATCTCATTGAGATTGGCATTCCATTCTCTGACCCCATTGCGGACGGACCTGTCATCCAGGACAGTAACAAGGTGGCGCTGTCCAACGGGATGACGGTGGCTAAACTACTCGATCAGGTGGGGGAGCTGAGAAAAACAGTGTCGATTCCTTTAATCCTGATGGGCTATCTCAACCCGGTCCTGCAGTACGGCTTCGACAGGTTCTGTAGGGAAGCGTCTGAAGCAGGAGTGGATGGCCTGATCCTTCCGGACCTTCCGCTCGATGAATACGAATCCCAATACCGCGTAACTGTGGACCGGTACAAACTAGCGCTGATCTTCCTTGTTTCTCCCACTACCTCGGAAGAGCGTATCCGGAGGATCGATGGACTGACTGGCGGGTTCATCTATGCTGTTGCAGCTAACAGCACCACCGGAACACGCGAGGCTTTTTCCGGTGAACAAATGAAGTATTTCCAGCGACTCAAAAATATGCAGCTCAAACATCCGTTTCTCATCGGCTTCGGTATCAGCGATCATCCTTCTTTTATAGCCGCCTGTCAATATGGTGCAGGTGCAATTGTGGGAAGTGCGTTTATTAGAATGCTGAAGAATTCCGGCGACAAGCTCAAAGATATTAACGGATTTGTGAAGAGCCTGAGGTCGGCCTGAAAGTTCAACATGATTAAAACGGCGAAAAAGCTGCCACAAAACTTACTTAATTCAACGATGCGATACGTTCTCTGTTTCTTCCTTGTTGCTCTGGCCATTGCCTGCTCACAGGACAAGAAGATTAAGCTGTCAGACGTAAGGGGTGCAGAGCGCATTATTGGACTGGAGTTCTCGGAATCAGAAGAGGATACACTGCTTGACTACCTTCGCGAAAACCGGGAAGGATTCGACAGCATGCGAGCCTTGCACCTGCCGTATGAGATTACACCTGCGTTGTACTTTGACCCGCGGCCGGCAAACTTTGTACCGAGACAGCGCCAGGGCCCTTCTGAGTGGAGCATCCCTGATGAGGTACAGCTACCTTCCTCAGACGCCGACATTGCATTTCTCCCGGTGTCACATCTTTCGGCACTCATCCGAAGCAGGAAGATAACTTCGATGCGGCTCACAAAAATCTACCTTGAGCGCCTCAAACATTATAAAGACACTTTGCAGGCTGTGGTCACCATCACGGAAGATCTTGCCATGAGGCAGGCTGCCAGAGCTGATGAAGAGGTCAAGGCGGGTAAAATCCGCGGACCGCTTCATGGCATACCTTATGGAATAAAGGACTTGTTTGCCGTGCCTGGCTACAAAACCACATGGGGAGCTGAGCCATATCAGGAGCAATACCTTGCGGACACAGCGGCTGTGGTCAAGCGGCTGGAAGAAGCTGGTGCGGTGTTAGTGGCAAAATTGGTATCCGGTGCCTTGGCGAGAGGTGATGTTTGGTTCGGAGGAAAAACGAAGAACCCATGGGACCTGAAGCAGGGCGCCAGCGGATCGTCAGCCGGTTCGGGATCAGCTACGGCAGCGGGACTGGTGGCATTTTCCATCGGAACAGAAACCCTGGGATCCATACTCGCGCCTTCCGGCAGATGTGGTGCAACGGGATTGCGGCCAACATTTGGTGCTGTGAGCAGGGATGGCTGTATGACCTTGTCCTGGTCAATGGACAAAGCAGGTCCGATCTGTCGTACCGCACAGGACTGCGCACTGGTATTCGATGCGATCAAAGGGAGAAACCCCGGTGAGGCGGATCGCTCTGTTACAGATTATCCTTTCTTTTTTCACAAGCGCAAGGATCTTGCTGGATTCAGAATCGGATATTTTAAGAAATTCTTTGACAAGGATTCATCCAATACCGGAAGCAACAATGCCCGCACACTTGAAGAGTTCAAAAAACTTGGGGCTGTTCTCGAGCCGGTAGAACTTCCGGACTCCATACCCTTCAAGGGGTTTGATATCATTCTGCGTGCCGAGTCGGGTGCATTCTTTGATGAACTGGTGCGCGAACATCGCGAAAGGCTCATGTCTGAACAGGACAAGGGCTCACGGGCCAACTCCCTGCGGCAGGCCCGGTTCATACCGGCAGTGGAATATCTTCAGGCCAACCGTTATCGAACGGTTATGATTGAAAAACTGCAAAAATTGTTCAGTCGCTACGATATCATTATCGCGCCTGCACAGGGTTTCCGGCTCTCCCTGGCTACCAACCTTTCCGGCCATCCTGCCATCTCTGTTCCCAACGGCTTCGATAAGAAAGGTCATCCCACGGCTGTGATCCTTTACGGAAATCTTTATGATGAGGGGCCGCTGCTGGAGGCTGCATGGCTGTTTCAAATGTCAACGGCATACGAGGAGAAGCATCCGGAATTGTTTGGCAGGTGATTCTCAAACGGGATCACGGACAGCACTCCCGTCAAGAAGTCACCTCTTGTAATACAGTCTCCGGTCTCTTATGCACCATGGGAAGCTTCTCCATTTTGGAGACTTCAATCATGTACACGCCAAAATCCTCTACCACTTTCCCTGTTATTTCATAGAACCCTCTTCCCCGGAAGGGAAATTTCCTGGCCACATCGGGAAAATGAACCGTATCAAAGACTTCCCCTCTTGCATCATAAAAGGTTCCGAAGTGCATGGGCTCATTTTTGATGGTACTGGTATCTTTTGTGGTTACGATATATCCCACAATACGCACCCGTTTCTTAAGTTTTCCAGCAAGGTCACGGGCAGTCACGTCACCGTAGTCCTTTGTCAGCAATAGCGAAAACGGATCGCAGAGCGGGAAGCCCAGCAGTTCGATCTCGTCAAAGGCGTCCTCCATATTATTCCGCTGCAGGGGAGGGAGCGGGTATTCCTTGGGCTCGGTGTCAAAGAGTTCCTCTGTTGCAGACGGGCGCGCCTGATGCTCACTGTAATACAGCATGGCTTCCCATAACAGCTTTTGTTTCGATTTGCCGGTGAACCGGAAAGAACCAAGCCGGATGAGAATACGCAGTTGTTCCAGCCCGATGCCTGGCATGCGACGCAGGAAATTGTCGAGACTCCGGTAAGGACCGTGGCGCATGCGCTCCGGGCCAATCTGCTGTGCATACTTCGTTTCGAGGCTCTTCAGGTGGATAAAACCGATATAGATGGTGTTGCCTTCAATGGTAGTGAGAAACTCGCTGTGGTTCACACTGGGCGCCTCAATGACGGCGCCGCTCATCCGTGCTTCATGGAAGTAGAACTCTGTCCGGTAAAACCCGCCGAAGTTATTTATGACGCCCACCATGAACTCCAGCGGATAGTGAGCCTTGAGGTACAGGCTTTGATAGCTTTCCACGGCATAGCTGGCCGAATGTCCTTTGGCAAAGGAGTACCCTGAGAAACTTTCGATCTCATACCATACACGGTCGATCACACGCTGTTCGTAACCTTTTGCGCGGCAGTTTTCAAAGAAGCGGTCTTCTACGCGTTTGAACTCAGCCCGGGAGCGGTATTTACCCGACATACCTCTTCTCAGCACGTCCGCTTCGGTTAACGTCAGTCCAGCGAAGTGATGCGCCACTTTGATGACGTCTTCCTGGTAGACCATCACGCCATAGGTCTCTGCCATCAGTTCGTCCATGGCCGGGTGTATAGATTCATATTTGCCGCCATTGCGGACTGCGTGGAACCGCTCGATGTAGGCACGCATCATGCCGGAGCGTGCCACTCCGGGCCGGATGATAGAACTGGCGGCCACGAGCGTGAGGTAATCCTCGCAGCGGAGCTTGCCCAGCAGCATGCGCATGGCAGGCGACTCCACGTAGAAACATCCCATGGCACGGCTGGTGCGCAGCAAACCACGCACCTTCTCATCCTTCTTGAAATCACGGAATCGGTGGATGTTCACTTCGACGCCGCGGTTACGTTTCACATGACGAACGGTTTCTTTAAGATGCCCCAACCCCCGTTGGCTCAGAATGTCAAACTTGAAGATGCCAAGGTCTTCGGCATTGTGCATCTCGAACTGCGAAACAGGGTAGCCTTTGGGCGGAAGTTCGGTGGCGGTATAGGCATAGATGGGTTTTTCCGTGATAAGCACACCGCCGGCATGGATGGAAATGTTGGCGGGCAGGTCTTTCAGGAGGTTGGCGTATTTGAAGATGAGTTCGGTAATATGATCACGGTGCTCGCTGTGTACCGGATCCTCCACCATCATGTCGATCTCGTCCTTCGGGAGACCAAAAACTTTACCCAGTTCACGCAGTACGGAACGTTTCTGGTATGTCACATGTGTGCCCAACAGGCATACGTGGTCGCGGCCGTACTTGCTGAAGAGATAGTCGTACACCGCGTCGCGATTGTCCCACGAAAAGTCAATGTCAAAGTCGGGTGGGGAGGTGCGCTCCATATTAAGGAATCGCTCGAAGTAGAGGTCCAGCTCAATGGGATCGACATTGGTGATACCCAGGCAGTAGGCCACCACGCTGTTGGCGCCGCTGCCACGGCCTACATAGTCGTAACCCTTCTCTTTGGCAAAGCAGATGAGGTCATAGGCCACAAGATAGTAGGCGCAGAAGCCTTTTTTCCTGATGATGGTCAACTCGCGATCGAGGCGCTCGCGCAGCACGGGGTTGCTGCAGTCATAGCGAGCATTGAAGCCTTCCCAAGCCTGGGCAACAAGATGGTCCCAGTCGCTGTCCGGGCTGCCGGTCAGTTGTTTGATATTCTTGTCCTCGCCAAGATGGAAGTCGATGGAACACCGGTCAAGAAGGCTTTGTGTATTGCGAATGATCTCCGGGTAATTGTGAAAAGCGTCTGCAAGCTCTTTCTCCGACATCATGATTTCATCAGGCCTTGCCTGCTCGTGTGCAGGAAGTTTGCTCAACAGCGTGTTCTTGTCGATGGCACGCAGCAGCCGGTGCACGTTGAAGTCGATTTTGTCGACGAACGTGACAGGATGAAGCACGACGAACTTCTCCATGAAAGATTCATAAGACGAGAAGTAAGGAAGCCTGATCAGCTCATGCTGACGGATGCCGATGAACTCGTTGTTCAGCAGTGTCTCGGGTTCAAATTTCCCGAAGGGATAGATCACCAGCACATCGTCCCAGCGTGGGGCGCGTTGAGGCAGTGATTTATTTTCAGCATTGTGGTGGGAGAGGAAGCGATTGATGGCTTCGAAACCCCTGTTGTTCTCCGCCAGCGCGATATATAGCAGTTCATGTTCACGTCTGAATTCCACACCCAGTGCGATGTCCAGCTGATATGGTTCTTTGCCGAATTCCGTCAGCGCTCTGTCTTTCTCCGCACGATTCTCCCGGCAGATCCTGAGCATCTCTATATATGACGATACATTGTTAATCTCCGTCAGCGCAAGTTTGTGCACACCGCATCGTTTGGCCTCATTGAACAGCACCTGCACCGGCATCGTGCCGTATTTGAAGGAAAAGGCAGTGTGGCAATTGAGGAACATTTGGCGATTTGTTGATTTTTTGATTTGTCGATTTGCGGTGGCAATTGACGCTCCGGACTTGAGTCGAACTATTCACTCTTCACTTTTCACTTTTCGTTCTTCGTTCTTCATTCTTCGTTCTTCATTCTTCATTCTTCGTTCTTCGTTCTTCATTCTTCATTCTTCATTCTTCATTCTTTTCACCTCATCTTCATAATCTTCCCGTTAAACGCATTCATCTCCATTCTTACCCTCCGGTTTACGTCCAGTGTGATGGCGCGGATGAGTTTTTCGGATCCGTGCTTGTGTTTGATGTAGTCCATGGCTTCATACAGATTGATGTCTTCTTCGGTGTCGTCAAAGAGGTCGATCTGGTGCTGACCGGCGACCAGACCGCTGAGACGCACGCCTACCAGGCGGATGAGCATGCGGCGGTTGTAGAGCTTGTCAAAAAGCTGGGTCACCGTGCGGAGGATGACGTGGTCCGACGACGTGTAAGGAATATGTATCTGTTTGGTTTCGGTGTCGAAGTTGGAGTAGCGGATCTTCACCGTTACGCAGGAGGTGAGTTTCTTCTGCTCGCGGAGCTGGAAGGTGATTTTCTCCACCATGGCGATGAGGATGGACTTTAGCCGCTTCACATCGATGGTGTCTTCTTCAAAAGTGCATTCAGTGGAGATGGATTTCTGTTCATTGTAGGGCACTACCGGCGACTCGTCGATGCCCCAGGCTTTATTCCAAAGGGAGCGGCCGTTTTTTCCGAAAGCGCTGACCAGGAACTTGAGCGGCATCTCGCGAAGGGTAGCCACGGTGCGCACCCCCATGTCGTAGAGAAAGGAGGACGTCTGTTTGCCGATCATGGGAATCTTGTCCACCGACAGTGGGGCCAGAAAATCTTTTTCCGTACCGGCAGGGATGTATTTCTCCGCGTTGGGCTTGAATTCGCCGGTGGCCACTTTGGAAACGAGCTTGTTTACGGACATGCCCAGGGAGATGGGGAGGTCGCTTTCGCGGATGATGCGCTGGCGTAGTTCAACCGCCCACTTGAAGGCGCCGAAAAACTTGTCCATGCCGCTGGCGTCGATGTAGAACTCGTCGATGGAAGATTTCTCGAAAGCGGGTGCGGCATCGGCGATGATTTCCGTGACGAGGTGGGAGTGCTGGCTGTACGCTTCCATATCGCCGGAGATGACCGTGGCATCGGGACAAAGTTGGAGGGCCAGGTACATGGGCATGGCCGAATGCACCCCGAAACGGCGGGCCTCATAGCTGCAGGCAGCCACCACGCCGCGGCGGCTGCTGCCCCCGACAATAAGCGGCCTTCCTTTCAATTTCGGTTCCTTTTTGCGCTCTACGGCCACAAAAAAGGCATCCAGGTCCAGGTGAATGATGTTGCGATCCACGGTGTGAATATACTAATATAATTAGTAATAACAGATAACTGATTTAGTAATTAAGCCGCCAGGAAATAGAATGAGGTGACCATTCTTCAACCATGGAGATTCGGGTAATTGACTTGGATTCTTTTAGCAGGTGTGCAACCCTGATCACTTCCGGACAGTCTATTGTTCTAAATCCAACAGTACTGCCTTCGTAAACTGCCTAAATGCTGGCTTGGTCCCGTTGGCACGATTATTACTGCAAATAGGAAAATATTATTTCGCTACATGAAACAGTATCAACTGGGTGAATTCGAAGAAGTGGTCATGCTCACAGTAGGCGTGCTATACGACAAGGCTTACGGAGTGGCGATCAAAAAAGAAATCGAAAGCCGGCTCAGGCGCTCCGTCAGTGTAGGAGCCCTTCAATCCGCGCTCGCCAGGCTTGAACAAAAGGGCTACCTCAAGTCTCATGAGGGAGAAGGATCGGAGGAAAGGGCCGGTCGCCCAAAAAAGTTTTTTCAAATCACGGCCTACGGGCGCAAGGCTATCGAATGCACAAGGAAGACCCGTGAGGAACTTTGGAGTGACATACCAAAAGTTGCCCTGAGGATGATTGCTAATTATTAATTGTAAATTCTTCATTCTTCATTCTTC
>JBDHXU010000109.1:0-9899 GCA_039810905.1 Cyclobacteriaceae bacterium
CAATTTGTCAGGGAGTGCACTGCCTCACGTGCAAGCTGTTCATCATCGGCTTCAGGCAGCCCGCTTACACCGATGGCGCCGACAACTTTACCGTTATGGATGACAGGCACGCCGCCGCCAAAACCCGTAATTCTCCGATCGCCCCAAAAGGCGGGATTGTCTTTGCCTCTCATCCTTTCGCCCATCCTGCTGGTCTCCGTGCGGTCAATCGCTGAAGTGTAGGCTTTGTTCTGTGCAATTCTTGCAGAGGCGGGAGTGGTTCCGTCCATCCGGATGAAGGCAATCAACTCACCCTCCGGCCCCGCTACCGCAATAGCTGCTGCCTTGTGGTCCTTCTTCAAATAGTCAACACAATAGTTGATTATCTTCTGAGCCTCATCTGAACTGATCTTTTCGATTTGTATCATGGCAATGGGTTTGGGTTTGTCAATATGTAAAGTACTAAATTAGTTTACCATGGGCACTGGCTATGGTCAATCCCGGGATAAGGACTATTCAGGGAAATCTTGTTCATTGCATATTAGCGTACGAATCACCGATTCATCATTACTTTTGATTTTTACCCGAATGTCATGAAGAATTTCCTTGCCGCATTTATTCCACTCTTTCTGGTTTGGGTTCCCAAAGAAAGTGTCATCACGAAAGAACAGAAACAGGACGTACCAGTCGTTCAGGTGATCAAGGTCGACCGACTGATCACCGGCGATGGCCATGAAATACAATCCGCCGTTGTGGTGGTTTCAGGAGACCGGATTACTGCAGCAGGACCGTCTGCACAGGTGAAGATTCCACAGGGTGCAAAGGTCATTGACCTCAAGGGTCACACGCTCATGCCTGGATTTATGGATGCACACACCCATCTCACCTCCATTGATGATGATGGCGGCGACCTGGCCGTTCTGAAGGAAACGCCTGCGCATTCTGCAATCTATGCGACCATCAATGCGCGTAAAACACTCGAAGCCGGATTCACCACCGTGCGGGAGGCGGGATCATTGGGATATGTGGATGTTGCGTTGCGGGACATAATTAACCGCGGCCTCACCCCGGGACCACGTATACATGCGTCAGGTCCTTCCCTGGGTACTACCGGCGGACATGCAGATATAAATGGATGGAGTCCCTTGTTGCAAACTCCCGGTACCGGAGCGATAGTTAACGGGGCAGATGAATTCAGGAAACAAGTAAGACTCAATGTCAAATATGGTGCTGATCAAATCAAGATTGTAGCAACGGGCGGAATCCTGTCGGTTGGAGATGCGGTGGGAGCACCTCAGATGACGGAGGAGGAATTGTCGGCAGCAGTTTCAGAATCAAAGCGACTGGGACGAAAGGTGATGGCGCATGCGCATGCTGGAGAAGGCTTGCTTGCAGCTGTCAAAGCCGGTGTTGCATCCATCGAACACGGGAGCCTGGTCGACGATGAAGCGATCGCCGAGATGAAAAAGCGGGGCACTTATCTTGTTCCCACCCTGATCATTCTGGAGGAAATCATCCGTGAAGGTGAAAAGAAGGGTGTGCCAGCTTATGCCATTACCAAGGCAAAGGCCATTGCTGCAGAGAGAAGGATCAGGTTGAAGGCGGCCTACAAGGCCGGAGTACCCTTTGCCTTTGGCACAGATGCCACCAGCAACATCCACGGCCGCAATGGTGAAGAATTTGGTTACATGGTTGATATTCTCGGAGCGACACCCATTGAAGTGATTACCATAGCGACACTTAATACTGCCAGGCTCCTTGGCGTTGATAATGAGCTGGGAACTGTCAGTGCCGGCAAGTTGGCAGATCTCGTGGCGGTCCCTGGCAACCCACTGGACAATATCGCACTTCTTGCTCGTCCCGATTTTGTGATGAAGGGCGGGGTTGTAGTGAAGGGAGCCGCAAACTAGATCTATTTCTTCACCGCCTTCACCGCCACAAACGACCCTTCGCCAAAACCAGGTTTCACGGGTTGCTGTTCCTTGATGGAGTCCAGAGGACCGAAAAGAGTCTGACAAAATTCAAGCCCCCTGAAGCCGGCTAGTGTGAGTTCATCGCTGATCCTGGTTACGGGATAGAAGTTGGCGTGCTTGTAGAAAGTGCTCTCGTGCTTTCTTGCTTCATACTCCTGTCCGATGACACTGTCGCGGTCAACAAATCCCACTACCAGCGTGCCATTTCTTTTAAGCACCCTGAAGGCCTCATCGAATGCGGCGCCAAGGTCCTTGAGGTAGGAAACGCAAAAGACCATCAGCACAAAATCGAAACGCATGTCGCCGTACGGCAATTCCTCGGCCTTTGCATTCATGGTCTCGATTCCTCTTTTGTTGGCCACCACCCGCATGGGAGTGGAGGGTTCTATTCCTTCCTTGATCCCGAGAGCCTTTGCATATTGTCCTGTTCCCAGTCCGATTTCGATGCCCGACAAATGTTCTCCTTCCGGCAGCATTTCACGTACGGCTTCAATTTCAGAACGAAACACAAATGGATATTGCCTGAACCATTCCTCGTATTCGGCAACATGCTGGTCAAACAATTCAGTGGTTGTCATATCCTGTGCAGCTTTTTAGGGGAGATGAATGTTAATACCAAGCTACCTGAATAGACGGCCAATTGATATGACGGTGGTCACGCAGGTCTTATGATTGATAATGCAGGCGACGGAGATCAAACCTCTTCGGCAGGTTCTCAATGAGGTGCCCCCTGTGCGCTGCTTTCAGCGAAGGCCTTCAGCTTCTGTGCGTACTCGCCCAGCCGGTGATTGACCATGAAGTCGATGGTTCCTTCTTCATCAACATTGCCTGCCGGACACCCGGTGAGAATCTCGATTCCTTCGTCAACGCTGTCGATGGCCCAGATGTTGAAACGCCCATCGCGAACGGCCTCCTGGATCTCTTCCTTCAGCATGAGATTTCTCATGTTGGCAGAAGGTATGATGACTCCCTGGTCGCGCAGCGCTCCCAGTCGCTTGCACACTTCGAAGAATCCTTCAATCTTTTCGTTAACACCGCCAATAGCCTGTATCTCACCTTTCTGATTGATGGAGCCTGTCACCGCGATATTCTGTTTGATGGGTACACCGGAGAGACTGGAAAGGAGGGCGTATAACTCTGTGCTCGATGCGCTGTCGCCCTCCACTTCAGAATAACTTTGCTCAAAGGCCAGACGGGCATTGAGACTGATGGGGCGGTCCTGAATGAATTTTTCGGAGAGATATCCGGAAAGTATCATGACGCCCTTGGTGTGAATGGGACCGCTGAGTTCGGCCTCTCTTTCAATGGCTATGATACCGTCTTTGCCAAGTCCGGTGGTGCAAGTGATCCTGCTGGGAATGCCGAAGTCGATGTCTCCAAGACGGATAACCGACAAAGCATTTACCTGGCCTACCCGCGTGCCCTTCACATCAATCATGATCTGGCCGTTGCCGATCATCTCATTGAGTTTATCTCGGATCAGGCTTGAACGGTAGACCTTCTCTTCAATGGCCTTTTGCACATGCGCTGCGGTGATTTCCTTGGCGTGATCAGACGAAGCAAAGAAATTGGCTTCTCTCATCACGTTTGCGATTTCACTGAAGTAGGTTGTGAGTTTACCCTGATCGTCGGCCAGCCTGGAACCATGTTCGATGATTTTCGCGACAGCCTCATCGTTCAACTGCAGCAATCCTTCCTTGTTCCTCAGGAAAGAGCAAAAGTGCATGTATTCGCCGATGGCCTTGTCGTTTCGTTCCATCGAAACGTCAAAGTCGGCCTTGACCTTGAAGAGTTCTTTGAAATCGGTGTCGTACTCATACAGCAGCGAGTAGAACAGCGGGCTGCCGATGAGGATGACTTTCAGCTTCAGGGGTATGGGCTCCGGCCGCAATGTCTTGGTGGTAATAAAGCCCCACTGGTCACCTGCCTCCTCTATCACAATCTCCTTGTTCTTGATGGCGCGCTTCAGACTCTCCCAGGAGAAATAGTTCTTGAACAGGTCTTCCACCCGGAGGATAAGATAGCCGCCGTTGGCAGCATGCAACGATCCCTGGCGGATCAGCGACAGATCTGTCACCCAGGTTCCCATGGACGATTCTTTCTCGACGCGTCCGAACAGGTTGTTGTAGGTGGGATTCAGTTCAAGGATGACGGGCGCACCCTGCACTCCTGTGTTTTCAACCAGGGTATTCACATCATACCGCCTGCGGAAGCTGCTCTCCGTGCCATCGCCGGGGACACCATCACCAGGTTTCTCCGGCATCAGCAATAACGAGAAATTGATGAGGATGTCTTTCCTCACCTCTTTCAAATGCTGCAGGACATCGGGAATGGTGGTGTACTTTTCTTCCATCTCCTCCATGAGTGCGCTGATGGCATAGGTGGCCACCTCTTTCTCCAGCTTGATCACTTCTTCGTTAGCGGACTTCTTCAGTTTCCTCGCTTCCCGCACCACGACCTTGATTTCTTCCATGAACTTTTCCTGCTTGGCGCGGATCTCTTTCTGCTCGTCCTCGCCGAGATCGTTGAATTGTTTTTCCGTCATGGGCTTGCCGTTCTTCAGCGGGACGGTGTAGATGTCCATCGGTGTTTCTTCCACCATAATGGATTCCTTCCTTGCCCTTTCGTTCAGTTCATTGAACAACCCGGCCTGTTGGGCACTGAAGTGCTCGGCGATGTCACGTTTGCGACGCAGGTAGTCTTCATTTTCGAATGCCTTCATCAACGTCTGGTGTGCATCGCTGATGAGGGTCTTCATGTCTTGTTTGAATTCCACGGCCATTCCTGCAGGCAAGCTGAGGCGCGTGGGCTTGTACGGATCCTTGAAGTTGTTGACATAGCACCAATCGCTTGGGACCGGCTCCTTGCTGGCAGGCTCCTGAATAAACCGTTTGATAGCGGTCAGTTTTCCTGTGCCCGGTGCTCCGGAGACAAATATGTTGTAGCCGTCGGCCCTGATGCCGAGGCCGAATTGGATGGCTTTTACCGCGCGGTCCTGCCCGATGATAATCTCATTGGCTCCATTCAGCGGCGCGAGACGCTTCACCAACTCCGGATCGCAAACCTTTCTTACCGCGTCAAAACTGAGGGGATTCTTCATACTCCGGGAGACAATGTCCCGTAATTAAAGATAGAGCCCGACCGTGCTGTACCCTGTGATTTGGGTGGTATGGAGAGATGATAAATGTCAGGCGAAGCTTTCCACCCCCTGATGGCCAGCAGGCAAAGTGAATATTGAATCTTGAACAGATGAATTTCGAATATTGAAGTGGCGTCAATTGGTAATCATCAATCCGGGATTCAACGTTTGAATCCGATCGATCTGGCGTCAACACTCCATCGCTGTTTCAGAACCCCAGTGGGGTTCAAGGTTAATAGCAGCCGCCAGTGCCCAAAGTGAAAATTGAACCCCGGCGATTAATGTCGGGGCAAGCTTTGAACATTGAACTCTACGACCAGGTGCTATCGCCACCCCGGTCCCCTAATCACCTTGCCTGGTTTGGCACCCGTATATTTTCCACCTTCAATGACAATCACACCATTGACCAGCACAAATTCCACACCTTCGGAGACCAATGTAGGCGATTCAAAGGTGGCGCGGTCGCGAATCTTGTTGTAATCAAACAACACAATATCCGCTGCGAGTCCGGGAGCGAGGCGTCCGCGATCATAGGCCATGATTTCATTAGCTGCGACTGCACTCATGCGATGTATGGCTCCTTCCAATGACAACACCCCCAGGTCACGCACGTAGCGTGCGATCACTCTTGGGAAGGCGCCATAGCCGCGGGGGTGTACGGCGAATCCTGTAGCAGCCGGACCGGCATCGGTATCAAATGAGGTGAACTCCTGACTGATAGCTTTAATCTTGTTGGCCTCCGACATGCTCTGCGGCATGGCAAACACTTCGTACTGGCAAAGTTCGAAGAACACATCCCATGGTGATTTGCCGGTGGCCGTGGCGATGGCGCCTATGCTCTGTCCATTGTAGGAGGCATAAGGTGTGGAGGCAAGTCCTGCCACCACCACGCGGTCCCAGTCTTTGCCCGTGTGTGCATACCAGTTCTCCCAGCCATCTAGCGTCTCCATGTCCTTGCGCATCTCCGTTCTCACAGCCGGGTCTTTCAATTTGTTCATCAGTGCCGCCTGACCTTCAGCAGCATGCCTGGGATGCAGCAGTGCGCGGATGCCGAGACCATTGTTGATATAGGGGTACACATCCACACCCACCTCCTGACCATTAGCACGGGCAGCTTTTATTTTGGAAATGGCCTGGTCCATCTTGTACCAGTTTCGTTGTCCTGCTGTTTTGAGATGGAAGATGTGCACAGGTGTCCCGGCGTTCTTGCCGATACGCAGCGCTTCGTCGATCGCTTCAAGGAGGCGGTCGCCTTCGTTGCGCATGTGAGAGAAATATCGCCCTCCGTATTGACCGGCCACTTTGGTGAGTTCAGTAATTTCTTCTTCGGAGCCATAGATGGCAGGCGGATAGATTAGTGAAGTTGATAAGCCGATTGCACCGGCTTCCATAGCTTCCTTCACCATCCCCCTCATTTTCTCCATTTCTGCCGGCGTGGCCTGTCGGTCCTTGTCGCCAATGACAATGGACCGGATCTGGGTATGTCCTACCGTCTGCACCATGTTCATTGGCATGCCGCTCGCTTCCAGTCTGGCCATGAACTGCCGCATAGTTTGATAACCTGTTTTTGCAACATCTCCATCCCGGACCGGAGCGTCCGACTCACCTTCCCCTGCATTGATGGTGGTAATTCCCTGAGTAAGGAGATTGAATGCGGTGTTGGGGTCCTTGATAAACGGAGCGGCGGTTTGTCCCATCATGTCAATGAAACCGGGGGCCACCACCAGACCGTTGGCATCAATGGTTCTCGCGGCCTTTGCATTTGTTAGCTTGCCGATCGAGGCGATTTTGCCATCGCGCACAGCCACATCGCCGGTATACCATGGTGCGCCCGTGCCATCCACTATACGGCCATTCTTGATCAGGAGGTCAAAAGTTTTTTCCGGTTTTTCCTGGGCAACGGTTAAGACTGATGCGAGAAGATTGAGCCAAAGGGTAAGAATAAGTCTCATGGATGGCAGTAATGGCAATTATATGAAGGTAACAAAAAGGTTGTGGGTATTGCCTTAGTTCAAGGTTCAAAGTTCCGGGTTCGGGGTTCCGTGTTCGGGGTTCGCCCCGACCTTCAGCGTCGGGGTTCCGGTTTCGCCCTTGTCGGATGCACAGAAACCTTGAACCTTGAACGTTGGACTTTCAAAGTTCTGGGTACTAACAGCCTGGGCTAGCAGCCAGCCTCCAATAGCTGCACCACTTAAATCATATGTCATCACAACCAATATCATTTGGCTTACCCCTATTCTCCGGTATTCTTGTGATGTTAAAAGTTGCCTGTATATGCGAAGGGCAATCCCGTTCATTATCCTGCTGGCGTTCGTACTGGTTTCATACCGGTCCGCCGGCGCCTCTGCCCCGGACACCGTAAAGGTCGGAGTCTATATCATCAGCGTTCACAACATCAGTTTCCGCGACAAAGAATACACCGTGCGGTTCTGGTTGTGGTTTGTGTACAAGCCCAATGCAGCTTTTGATTTTACCAAGCAGCTCGATATTCCCAATGCGAAGGAGATTGACCCCATCGAGCCGCATGAGATCATTACCGATACGTTAAACGGAAAAGCATGGGTGCAGATCAAGATGAAGTGTGTGATGAAGGAAAACTGGGCCGTGCATAATTTTCCGTTCGACAAGCAATGGCTTCACATCCATGTGGAGAATATGGTGAACGACCGAAGCAGGTTGGTCTTTGTTCCGGACCCCGCCTCGACTTTCAATAGAGCGGAGGCATCCGACGGTTGGCGCATCAAGGAGTTCACAGTCTCTTCAGACACCAGTCGTTATGAAACGGGTTTTGGTGATCCGGAGGGTCACACCCACCAGACCTTCGCCAACTTCAGTGTGAGGATGGGACTCGACCGGAGTTCGGTGGGCCTGTTCATGAAGATTTTTATTGGCATGTACATTGCCTTCCTGATTTCGCTGATCAGTTTTATGTCTTCGCCATGGGAGACCGATCCCAGGTTTGGCCTGCCGGTGGGCGGTTTGTTTGCTGCTGTAGGTAATAAGTATATTATTGACTCCCTGTTGCCTGAGTCGTCCGAGTTTACGCTCGTCGACGCGCTGCACAGCCTCACCTTCTTTGGCATCCTGGCCGTGCTGATTGTTTCAGCCATTGCCATGAAATTCTACGACCACGACAATGAGGAGAAATGCCTGCAGGTAGACAAGTGGGGTTTCCGGATCCTGGTGGTGATCTATGTGGTGGGGAACTTGTACTTTATTTTTACGGCGTGATGCCTTAATGAGGCGCTATTGGTAATCCATGAACGCAGGCTTCCTTTGCACTGTCCATTGGGTTGGTCCAATAGCAGCTAAATTTGGGTTAATTGGAGGCCAAAAATGTTACAATCGGGCATGAGATTACTTCTCAAAACGCCGTCCCTTTTATGAGAAAAGTGGCCTTCACGGATTGATCCTTCAAATGGAGGAAGTTTTCTCGTTCTTTCATGAAACAATTGAGGTCCTTTTCGCTGCGAAATTCTACGTGATGTTCATAAGGCCTTTCGATATGATGATCTATATAATTGTTTTCTGCAGGCCTAATGTGGAACTGGTACAGGATTTCATAACCCACGTCGATACGAAAACACTTCGCGCTTTGATGCAGAAGTAAAATGATAATTTATAGTCTGTCAACGAAGCCAGATGCGTGCTTCTGGTGTACCTGGCTGGAGCACCTACAACCTTCAATTCCGAAACGTTTCTCCAACGACCTCCTTCTTCATCCCGAAATCAAACGAAATCAGTATCGCAATCACTAAAATGATTCCTGGCATGATAAACCGAATCGGTGGTTCGTGGAGTAGGTAGCGGGTGACCAGGGCACCCAGCATGACTACACCAATCAGGGCACTTCCAAGTCGTTTGGTAGCCGAGGCCGTCATTAAGACAAGAATCCCACCAAGCATTTCAACTCCACCGATGACATAGTAAAACCAAGTCGGGTAGTTGGCGCGTACAAAGACTGCCTTCAGCTCCGGCTCCAGGGACAAGTACTTGAGTAAGCCTACAGCGATAAAAGAAATGCCAACAATCCAGATGAGGATTACGCGGGTCTTTTGCATACACGGCGGGTTTATTCGGGAGGCGTAATGAATATAGCAAAAAAATTTGAAGTATGAAGTCATTGTCCGGGACGTCCCTGAAAAAAAGTGCCTCCACCCCTGATGATTTGGACAAATCGTGCTTGTAGTTTGTATAGGCAGCCTGAGGGATCTTGTCGAAAGTTAACTGCCCGATTCTTTATAAGAAGTTAATGACAGTTTTGGCCGGCGAGGCGAATGCTGACCACTACCCGCGAGGTCGTCAATTATTTCTGGCGCAGGCCTGAGCGGGGATACAACATTAAATTTTACAGCGAGACTCAAGAAACTAACTATGGTCTTAAATAAAAAGACCAGTAATAGTATCGCTCTCAACGCTGCAAAAAATGTTCTCCATACCTTATCACACGGAATTGAATATTGGAATTTTCATAATGACATTGCTGGGAGCCCTGATCATTGCACTTGCAACGGTGAGCTATCAATCCATGAAAGCCGCAGTGGCCAATCCGGCCAAGTCCCTGAAGATTGAATGATTCATATTGATTGCTAAACAAAAAACAAAGGCAGTCACAATTCAATGTAACTGCCT
The DNA here is from genome assembly GCA_039810905.1 of Cyclobacteriaceae bacterium. Classification (GTDB taxonomy): domain Bacteria; phylum Bacteroidota; class Bacteroidia; order Cytophagales; family Cyclobacteriaceae; genus ELB16-189. The sequence continues at coordinate 9,724 of JBDHXU010000109.1, forward strand.
CATTTACAGCGCTCCTCCTCTTTGGACCCCAACTATGAAGGCCTTCGAAGGGGAAGGCTTGAACCTCTTTCATCTCTCTGGATTCAGCCTACGTTTTAATGCTCCTCCTCTTGGACTTGAACCAAGGACCCTCTGATTAACAGTCAGATGCTCTAACCAGCTGAGCTAAGGAGGAA
>JBDHXU010000110.1:0-9884 GCA_039810905.1 Cyclobacteriaceae bacterium
CTATCCCCTGCCTATCCCTGCCTATCCCTTGCCTATCCTTTGCCTATCCCTTGCCTATCCCTTGCCTATCCCCTGCCTATCCCTGCCTATCCCTTGCCTATCCCTTGCCTATCCCCTGCCTATCCCTGCCTATCCCTTGCCTATCCCTGCCTATCCCCTGCCTGCCCCAGTCTGTAGCTTGTCCAAACTTTTTCAGACACTGTCCAGTGGCTTGCGGGATTGGGCAACATTCCTCGCCTTCTTCATCTCAGATGGAGAGAAGCCCGTAACCTTCTTGAACTGGCTGGAGAGGTGGGCCACACTGCTGTATCCCAGGCGGTCCGCAATCTCACTTAATGACCACTCGTCGTAAAAAAGCAGCTCTTTGGCTCGCTCAATCCTCTGACGAATGATGTATTGCTCAAGGGTAATTCCTTCCACGGAGGAGAAGAGGGTGCTCAGGTAATTGTAGTCGTAATGCAGTTCCTCCGACAAAAGGCTCGACCAGTTGATCTTCATATGAATCCGCTCACCCTGATGAATGATACGGATGACGATATTCTTGATGGATTCTATCAGTCGTGCCTTTCTGTCATCAATGCGTTCGAAACCCAATTGCAGAAGGGATTCATCCAAAGTAACCAGTTGCTCACGCGAAAGGCTGTCTTCCTTTATTGTCGCCTGACCCAAAACTACGCTATCCGGATGCAGACCCTGCCTCTCCAATTCACCTGTTACTGCCGTTACACAACGGCTGCAAACCATGTTCTTGATGTAAAGTGTCATCATGGGTGCTAACAATCGATTCTCAAGTTAGTCTGATTAGGGGAAATGTCAGGTCCACTCCTGGTTGTACAACAACACACGGTTTCTGTGAGTTTCCCGGTAACGGTCATATCCTTTCCGTATATTCAAATCAATATTCGAAATTCACCTCTCATCATTTCAATCTATCCATCTCACCCCCTTTTCGAAATGAAAATGCAAAAATTTTCCACCATTGATGAATACATCGCACTCCAGTCACCTAAAATGAGAAAATACCTTAAGGAACTGCGGGCGGTTATCCGCAAGGCAGCGCCCGCTGCGGAGGAAGCGATTAGCTATGGCATGCCTGCCTTCAAGTACCATGGTCCGCTGGTGTTCTTTGCCGCGTGGGACCAGCATGTCGGCTTCTATCCCGGTGGTAAATCGGTTATTGCGCAGTATCAAAGCCAGTTGAAAGAGTATCAGACCTCAGCCGGCACAGTGCAATTGCCCCCTGATAAGCCGGTGCCTGCCAAACTAATAACAAGTATGGTGAAGTACCGGGTGAAACAGAACGAGGAGAAGAAGAAATTGAAGGCGGTAAAGAGTTCAAAGCGTTCCCGCTAAGTCGGGAATGAACCTGCGACCCTTACAGGGTCGAATACTGACGATCTCCACGATGCTATAAAGCTTCGATCCCTCCGGGATCGGGACCGGTTCCACAGATCGTATGCGTTGAGTACTAACTTTGGAATCAGAATCGACAATCAACAATACGTAATCTGGAATCCCTCCAGCTACTTTTGAGCAGGGACGATCATCAGCGTCATTTTGTATTTCCTGGCGCGATCAGGATAATCTGTAATAAAACCATCTACTCCCATTCCCTTCAGGGCAACCATTTCCTTTTCATCATTGACGGTCCATGGAATTACGCGCAGGCGATTGTTAGGCTGCTTTTTCGATCTGCCGTTTCCATTCCCGTTTTTTGCTTTTTTCTGGGCAGGAGATAAGGGTACCGTGATCTCATGGATGTGCTTTACATCGTCGCGGGTGATGAGTTTATACATAGGGCTGTAAATGGATGGCGTAAAACCTAGATCCTGGAGGTTTTGATCCACAGTCCTGAAGTTTTCAACCAGTGCCGAAAGCCGGACATCCGGGTACTTCTCATGCCAGTACCGCAATACCCTGAAATCAAATGACTGAATGACTACGCGCTCCCACGGCAGGTAATCATTCAGCAGTTGATAGACAAGGTCAGAATACTCTTCGGGTTTTGGATGAAATTTACCATCGCCCTCCGGGGAGCTTTTAATTTCGATGCTGTAGTCCACCTCATACCTGGATTTATTTTTGATGTGATCCTCTACGGCCATTACAACATCCCGCAACAGCGGCTTGGACACCTTCATTTTTACCTGCTGAGGAAAACGTTCCAATCCTTTTGATCCGCAATCCCAGGATTTCACTTCATCATAAGTCATGCCGTAGATATTATACTTTTTCTCATCCTTCTTTGTCAGTGACTGCCCGGCTGGATCGAGGCAGATTTCAGGCGACATCCAGGGTTCATGAGACAAAACGATCTGGCCGTCTTTGGTGACGACCACGTCCATCTCAAGTGTTGTAACGCCTGAGTCCAACGCAAGAAGAAAAGCAGGAATGGAGTTTTCAGGCCTCAACCCCCGGCAACCACGATGGCCGGCAACGTCAAACTTCGGATAATGAATTTGTGCGGCGGCCTCACTCATGACCAGGACAAACAGTAAAAACAACAAGCGCATACCCAAATATATACGCCTGTCATGAGTTCTCCGCTCCTCAATTCCGGATCATCATCCTCATACCGCCCCTGCCAGGTCCACCCCCCATAGGATTGAGCTGCCTGTTCAGGACATAGGTGAAACTCACCATATAATATCTGCCAAGATTATTGGTGGTCTCCTGCTGAAGATAATTCGCTGTCGCCGATTGGGTCACGCTCAGGCTCTTGTCCAATGCATTGACCACCGCAAGCTTCACCTCTCCCACCTTGTTCTTCAAGACGAACCGGGACAAGGACATGTTCCAGATCGGAATGGTCTGGTCAAAACCTGTGGTCTGGCTGTGATATCGATAGAAGTCAAACGACGAGCTGAAATTGAAATTCCTTTTCAGGAATGTAACCGTGGCCTCTGCCGAATAGGTGGAGTTCAGGTAGGTCTGATTTTGAGCGGTATTGAAACTGTATTCCGTGTGGGAATAAGATTGGTTCGTACTAAGTCCGAAATTCAGGATATCGCTCAGATTGTAATCGTAGCGGGCCGTACCGCCTGTATTCTGCTGTTTCGCAAGGTTCTCCTGGAAGTTCAGGAGGTTGATTGATTCGGTATAGGAAACATTGGGACCAAGACTAAAACGCCCGCCCTTATGAACCTGGAAAACAAAATTGAAATTTCCAGACAACTGCATGCCGTACTTGACATTGACCGGAACCGTAGTCCGTACCAGCTTTGCATTGACCGTTTGGGAGTAAGTAATGGCATTGGTGGTATAGTTTGCATTGACAAACGCGAACAGACCCACCCCTTTTCCAGGATCAAACTGTGTGTAGTTGAGCCGGACGCTGTGGGCGTAAGACGGCTTCAGGCTTGGATTGCCGACCGACAGGTTAAGCGGATCGCTGTTGTCAACCACAGGCTGCAATTGCTGAATGGTGGGCTCCTGCATGGATGTCTCGTAATCAAACCTCAGGTGTTTGAAACTGGAGAAGTCGTAATAGAATCTGGCCACCGGAAGAATATTTTCAAACACCCGGTTGATGGTGGTGTCTCTCAGTACGAGTGTGCCTTTCAAATCGGTGCGCTGGTAGTTGGCTCCCACCGTGAAATTGAATTTCTGGCGGTTCATGCGAAAGTTCACGCCGGGACGGCTGTACAGATAATTGCTATTGTATGAATTGCTCAACTGCATGTTCATCACCGGCGCGCCGCTTACCATATCATACACCATCTTGTCTACCTGGTTACGATTGGCGCGAATCGCATAATTGAGTTCCAGATACTTTCTGTTGCCAAGAGGCTCAGTGTATGTCGCCTGAATACCGTATGTCTGGTTATCTGATTTCTGATTGTTCGTTTGGGCGATGTCCTGCTTTTCAACCGACGTGGTATAGTACTGGTTCACCGATTGGAGCGTGCCATCGGTGTTGGACTGACTTATGGTTCCCGAAAGTAAAGCAGAGAATGTCCTGCCTTTCTTGGCAAACCGATGACGCCAGAGCAGCGTGGAATTGAAATTGCCGCTGGAACCGGTGCTGGATGTATTGCGAAAGCCGTCATTCTGAAGCAAGCCGTTAGCCGTTGTGGTCTTGCTGATACTTTGCAGGTTCTGATTGGTTGTAGTGTATGTGCCGCTGGCTGTAAACTTCAGAGAATTTGCCGAGTCAATCCGGTGATCGAGGGTCATATTAACCCTGTGATTGTCGCTCAGATTGTATTGACGGCTCACCTGGTTGAAATAGTAATTTCCTGCTGGCAGATAATTAATCCGATCGAGGTTTTTGCTGACATTTTGATCCAGCCTGTTGTAGAAATAACTCCCTCCCAGTTTAGTGTTTTCACCAATGTCCTGATTGGTGTTTACCCCTCCGGCGTAGCTCGTCAGAATACCATTTTGTCTTCCCCCGAAATTGAGGGGCACGCCGTTCTGATTGTTGCCATCCAATTGTATTCTCACACCTCCTCCGCCTCCCATCATTTGTTGTGATCCTCCCGAGTAGTTCATGTAATCATCCATGGAGAAGCCCTGTTCGTTCACATTGTTGCCCATTCCCAGGAATGACAACTGTTTCCCCTTGGCAAACTTGTTGATGCTGGCTTTGGCCTGAAAGCGATCCGTAGTACCCGCTCCGGCCATGGCGTTGCCAAAGGCGCCCTTTCTTTTCTCCTCTTTGAGCTCCAGATTAATAGTCTTCTCCCGCTGGCCGTCATCGATGCCGGTGAACACTGCCTGATCTGATTTCTTGTCGTACACCTGCACTTTATTCACAGCGTCGGCCGGAAGGTTGCGGGTGGCCAGCTTGGGGTCCCTTCCGAAGAATTCCCTGCCATCCACCATCACCCTTGTCACTTCTTCTCCCTGTGCCTTGATGGTTCCATCGGTTTGAACTTCCATCCCCGGCATTTTTTTGATCAGGTCCTCCACGTTGGCGTTGGGCCTGGTCTTGAAAGCGGTGGCGTTGTATTCAATGGTGTCCCGTTTGACGGTAACCGGAACTTTCTCACCCTGCACCACCACAGCATCCAACTGGCTGTTTTCCGGGCGAAGCCCAATCTTGCCGATGTCAACAGCCGGGCCTTCAAATTGCGTTGCGGAAATTAATCGGTCTGCAGGTGCATAACCCACAAAAGTCACCTTGAGCCGGTAATTACCCTTTACCACATTCTTAATTTCAAAGAAGCCTTTGGCATCAGTCACGCCAAAATTCACCAGCGATGAATCATTCTGGTTCAACAGCATTACTGTTGCTGAGGGCATGGGAGCAGCAAGCGTGTCGGTCACTGCGCCCCGAATGGCGGATTTCTGCGCTGCAGCATTGATGCTGATGGCAAGCAATCCAGCCATCAGGAATGCTTTTAACAAGTTGTTCATTGAATCCCGGAACCTTTGAACTAAAAATGTCTCAGTTACGGATGATTACGCCTCCGCGGCCGCCCATCTGTTTCATCTGTTCATCCACAATCTTGCGGAATTCCTTTTCAGTAACTTTTTGACCGGAGGATGGCACTTTCATTTCATTCTTCTTTAAGGTTCGGAATTCAACACTCCTGGCAACAATCACACGTTCACCGTTGTTGATATCGACTGCCAGTACCGCACCGGGGAGTGAGCTGTAGCGTTCCGGACCCAGGTTCGCACGGAGCTGGTCCGTATACCACGCGGTGACTTCCATTTTTCGATCCGGCTGGGACTCATCAGTGTAATATGCCTGTTTGCAGGTATATCCTTGTATCTCTTTGGTTTCTGTTCCAAATTTCCACGGGCGAATCTTCAGTGTATCCTGAATGAGATAATCCTTCCCGAAAAACTCGCGCTTGATCAACCCCGTGGTTTCTGAAGGCTTCGTATAATACTCCTCATTCGGGTTGCGCATTCTGATCTGGACGTTCCCGCCGCCTCCAGCAGTGCCACTGAATGCTTCTTCTTCCTCATCTTCGATCACGGGTTTGTATAATGATTCATTGGCATTGAAGAACAACTGGTGTTTGGTAGAACGGTATTCAGGCACCATGGCTTTCATGGACTCCCGGTCGGCAGGAATCCGTCGATGCAGATTCACTTTCATTTCATAGCTAATAACGCCTTCGGTATTCTGAGCCCACACTATCCGGGCCGCAGCCACCGAAACCAATATGCCGATGATCATCAGAATGCGCTTCATATGTCTGTTGGTTAACATGTTTTTAATTCCATTGTAAATCTACGGACTGACGCTATGCGGCTTGGTTAATGGCACTGTAAGAAAGGTTAATTAATGTTAAAGGCTGAACGGCTGCCGTCTAAAAGCAGTTAGTTTTGTTGAAGGTAAACGACAAAAAGAACCAGACCAGAAGTCTTGAAGAAACGCAATACTGTAATCCTTGCCCTTATGATGACCACAGTTGTCCTGCTGATGGTGCTGGAGGGATTTTGGCTCAGGAGCGCGATGCGGGATGAACTGATGCTGTTAAGAAGGGAAACCAATTTCATTTACCGCTCTACTCTTCTGGAAATGCAGGATTCCGTTATCCGGCAAAACATCAGGCCTGTGGAAGGCACCGACAGCGGGACTTTAACTGTGACTGCCCGGAAACTAATGATGGACAGTTTTAAAATCGTGCACAGGCGAGTAGTGGGCAAGGAAGGGGAAATACCTCCATCATCTGACAACATTCAGATATTTATCACCTCTGACGGCCGGATGGATTCACTGAAGCCGGTGTTCTTCCGGCCCCTGGTCAACAATCTCAACGCGCCCGGGAAAGGAAAAGCATTTGTCATCAGAATGAAGAGCGACTCGCTGAAAAGGTCCGACATCCAGGCCAGATACAAAAAAGCCCTCAGCAATGCCGGGATTGATTTACCCTTCCAAATCATTCATTTGGCAGGGAAGAAAATACCGCCATCGGAAGATTTCCATTTCGACATCCGCACAGAATGGGTTCCGGTCATGCCTGCCAATTCCTATGTGGCCTCCTTTGACAACGTATCCCTGCCCATTCTGAAGAAGATTACTCCTCAGATTCTCTTTTCGGTATTCCTGACCACCCTGACGGTCTTGTCGTTCCTCCTGTTGTATCAAAGTATGAAGGCACAGCAAAGGTTGATGACCCTGAAGAATGATTTCATCAGCAATGTTACCCATGAACTCAAGACTCCCATCGCGACGGTAAGTGTAGCGCTGGAGGCATTAAAAGAATTCAAAGGAACAGATGAAAAGGTTTCGTCTGAATACATCGACATGGCACGGCAGGAACTTGGACGCCTTACCCTTCTTACTGACAAAGTGTTGACCAGTGCCATCCTGGACGAGCACGGCATCAAAAACAATGTTGAAACCGTTCGTATGAATGAGGTCATCGCCCATGTTCTCAACTCCATGAAACTGGTCACTACCAAACGAAAAGCCAAGGTTACATTTGAAGCGACCGGCAACGACTTTACCGTCCAGGGCAGTCTGATCCACCTGACCAGTGTGATCTACAATCTTCTGGATAATGCCCTTAAGTACAGTCCAGATGATCCCGATGTAACCATACTATTAAAGGACAACGACGATCGCCTGGAATTAATTGTTTCCGACAAGGGGATTGGCATCTCAAAGGAGTTTCATAAGAAGATTTTCGAAAAGTTCTTTCGCATGCCCTCGGGCGACATTCATAATGTGAAAGGTCATGGTCTTGGGCTCAGTTATGTAGACAGTGTGATAAAATCTCATGGCGGCTCGATCAAAGTGGATAGCGAGCCAGGCCGGGGCAGTCATTTCATTATTCGATTGCCGAAAAGATCCTGATATGTCCGGGGTGAGGATTTTGTATGTGGAAGACGAACCGTTCCTGGGGCGAATCGTCAAGGAGACACTGGAAAGAAGAAACTTTGTTGTGAAGATGGTGGACAACGGGGCAGAAGCCGTGCCCGTCTTCGAAGAATGGAAGCCGGACATTTGCGTGTTGGACATCATGTTGCCCCAGCGTGACGGATATACCATCGCTACGGAATTACGGGTCAAGGCTCCTGCCCTTCCCATCATATTCGTAACAGCCAAAACACAAACTGAAGACGTTGTCAAAGGATTTGAATCCGGAGGTAATGATTATCTGCGGAAGCCCTTCAGTATGGAAGAACTCATCGTAAGAATAAATAACCTCATCAGTATTACCCGAAAGGAAGGCGGGAAAAATGTTGAAGGAGTTACCCTGGGAAAATACATTTTCAATCCCAATCGGTACGAGCTGAAAAATGGAGATCAGTTCCGGAAGTTGTCCCACCGTGAGGCAGTGCTTCTTAGTCTTTTGGCTGACCAAAGAAATACGGTTGTACAGCGGAAGGATATTCTTCTTAAAGTATGGGGAGATGACTCATTCTTCAATTCGCGTAACCTCGATGTTTACATAACGCGGCTGAGAGAGTACCTGAAGGATGACCAAACCGTTGAAATCATCACTATCAAAGGTGTAGGATACCGGTTTGTAGCAGGCTAAAATGACCAAAAAGGATGCTCTTGAAATGGATTATTGCTAAATTGTACTCGCAAAAACACCTAATTATGAAGAAAGCTACCTTCCTGATAGTCCTGGTTTGTATCGTTTCCGGTGCCTTTGGGCAGGCCGCCCCTTCGGGCAACTGCTTTAAAGAATGGTATTCCCTTTTCAAGGACCGCGGTGCCAACCCGGTTCCTGACGGCACCAATGACATTATCATCAGCATACGTAACGGAGATTATTCTGACTGCTTTATGGGTAAGGTGGATATCAAGGCAGGCTCCCTGGCCGGAAACCTGATGATCCAGAAAGCTGACGGAACGTGGGCGACGTTCGATAAGAAAGCCAGCGCTGCCTTCCAGGGTGCAGACAACCGCCTGAAGCCAGAAGACAGGGTGATTACCGATGGCATGAGCGCCCTTGTGGAACTCCAGGATGGTTCACTGATTCGTCTTTTCTTTTACAAGAGTCTAAAATCAAAATCAATCGGATATAAGCGCGCTCCCAGCCCTTCTCAATTGGTGAAATAAACATTTTGAATTAAGAAAATTGCAGGGGACCGGGGAATTCCGGTCTTTCTGTTTTTATGGATTGTCCACCGCTTCATGGCTCCAGTCATCCCACTGTCAGAGTGGAGAAACTGCATTTCAGGAACCTGTCTTTAGTGAGACTTCGCGAAGCTATATTTCTATTCTTCATTTGCATCGCAAGCCCCCTCGCCTCCCTCGGGCAGATGGAAGATATTGCCAAGAATCCCGGTTATTTCGACATGACGGATCTTCGAAAGGTTTTCTCAGAGATGAGAGGCAAATCCGATTCAGCCTTTAATAATCCTGCACCCGAAAAAGGGAAACTAATGTTCATGATCGTACCCGCTATAGGCTCTAACCCCAGCTTAGGTGCGTTCTATGGTCTCGCCGGAACGGGCGCTATGTTCCTTGGTAAACCAGAGGACACAAATATTTCCAGCCTGAGTGCATCGGCTCTCTTCACAACCAAGAAACAATTCATCGCCACCCTGAAAGGCACTGTGATGCTTCCCGGTAATTCATGGGAAATTCTGACCGATATCCGTTACAGCAAATTTTCAGAAAGTACCTGGGGATTGGGAAGCGACTATCAACACCCTGTTGAGGAGGACTGGACTATCGGAGGCGTTGCCACACAAGGAATCAGTGGTGCCCAGCCCATGACTTTCAGCCAAATCCGCGTTCATGTAACCCCATTGAAGGAGATTGCAAAGAGTTTGTTTGTCGGGATAGGGCTTCATTTTGACCGCCACGCCAATATCCAGGATCTTAATCTGGATCTTACTGCATCAAATCCGGTTATCACCAGCCATTACTACTACTCCACGCATTACGGAATTGATCCTAACTCATACAGTACCGTAGGAACCAGTCTCAATCTTCTCTATGACAGCCGCGACCATGT
>JBDHXU010000111.1:0-9856 GCA_039810905.1 Cyclobacteriaceae bacterium
AACCTGGAAATATCTTCCCCGCAGAGTCTACTGCTGCTATGTAGAAAAGTAAGTAAAACCAATCATGTGTTGGTCTTCGACAGGCATTTCATCTGGATGAGAGGAAAAACCATATGAATTGGACACCGCAAATTGCAAGCCATACGGCGATTATCCACCAGCCTTTCCTGAGCCGCTTTCTGTAGACTTCAAATCTTGATGCATAGGCCATGGCTGCGATCACCAGAATAATTTGTAAAAGGAGCCAATAATAGTAGGGTTCGTGTTCGAGCGACAATGTTGTAATGAACATATAGGTGCAGAAAACTGCAAGGGCCGTGATAATGTATAGAATGAGGTTGTTAGGATTCTTCATTTGTAAAATCTTGCCGTTTCTTTGTTATCCAGAATGGACTTCTCCCCGCAGAGTCTCCTTCTGGGACTCTGCGATGGAGGACAGTATAACCCCTTTAACTGCATATCAAAAGGGCAATCGCATTACGATCCAATCGTACCGGTCTTCACTTTCCCCGCTCGCTTGTAGTTGGCGATAATAACACCACTGGGTGTTACTATTGAATCCACCAACGTGAAGGCTGCCGGTATCGCATTATTGTTAAAGAGCTTTTTGCCCTTGCCTAAAATCACAGGATGAATCTTCAACCTCAATTCGTCTGCGAGGTCATGCTTGAGCAGGAGGTGAACCACTTCGCTGCTTCCCCAAACCTGAAGGTCGGAACCTTTTGCCTTCTTAAGCCTCTTTATATCAGCTACACCTTTCAGGAAGACAGAATTTTTCCATTCCGAATGCTTACGGGTTTTAGACAGGACGTATTTCCTGCCCTGGTTGATGCCCGGCCAGAATTCCGCATGCGCAGGCCAATACTTTTCCCAGATCTCAAATGTTTTTCTGCCCAAAAGGTATTCCGCAGGCTTCAATTCTTCCTGGACCACTTTGTCATAGACATCATCACCAAAGGGTTCCACCCAACCGCCAAATTTAAAATCGCCTGATGTATCTTCCTTTGGTGCGCCGGGCGATTGCATGACGCCATCCAGGGTGATCATGGAGAGGACTGTTATTTTTCTCATGACATTTAGTGATGAATTTAGGTTGTTCAACTGACTATTGAAAGTTCCTGGTTTCTGGGTTCCCGTGCATTACCCTGAATTCTGAACTCCGCTGAAGAAGGTCGGGGCTAACCTTGAACCTTGAACTTTGCACCGACACCAGTCAATACACTTTTTTCCTCTTTGCTCACCCGCGCACTTGTACGCGTCAGGATCAGATCTCAAACGTAAAGTGCTTTTCAATGATGGCCTCCTTTTCTTTTCGTACGAACTCAAGGAAGGCAGCAGCCACGGGCGAGTGTTGCTTTCCTTTTGGCCAGATCAAACGCCAGGTATTGCGGATGGGCAGCCCGGTTACGGGGATGACCTGCAACTGTCTGCTTTCGAGTTCATTCTTGATGGCGATGTGTGGCATGATGGAATAACCCAATCCGGCAAGCACGGCCTGTTTCACAGCTTCATTGGAAGTAAGCTGCATCTTCCGGTTGATCACCAGATGATTGCGCCGGATAAAATGGTCCATGGCCAGCCGGGTGCCCGAGCCTTCTTCGCGAAATATCAATGGGAGTTCCTTCAGTATGTTTTTCGGGTGTGGCGACTTCCTGAATTTTTCATCTGTATTTCCGACAAGGTAAAGCCTGTTCTCCAGCAAGTCCACATGTTCTACCATCGGATTCACCGGCAGGATGGAGACAAAGGCGAAGTCGACAGTGTTGGATTCCATCCCTTCAATCACTCCGCTCCGGTTGGTCACATCCATATTCAGCTCAAGGGACTTGTGCAGCTTCATGAATGGTGCGAGAAAGAAAGGCATCACGTATTTTCCTGTCGATACCACCGAGAGTTTTAACCGCCCGGTCAGCATTCCTTTAAAGGAGTGAGTCTTGTTGTCGATGTTGGCCACCTGCTGCAGAATGCTCTCGGCAGACTTGGCCACTTCCTTTCCAAAATCCGTGATATAGATCCTGCGACCGACCACTTCGGTCAGGGGAATGTCGAACTGATCCTGAAAATTCTTCAGCTGGATGGACACGGCAGGCTGTGTGAGATGAAGTTCCTCGGCAGCCCTTGTAACACTAAGGGTTTGTGTGATTTTCAGGAAGATCTGCAGTTGATTGAGCGTATAGTTCATAAATACTATTTATGAATGTGATAATAAACATAAATAAACGAAAATGAACGCCAAATCCCATCATTGCGCCTCTAAATGCCGAACTGATAAAGGTCCTAACCTTGCAACCGATTTCGAAATATTTCTTAAGCATTCTTGTGCTCTTGAGCGGGCACATGTTGCTGTTTGGGCATTCCTGTCTGGAACAATGCTCCTCATCTAAAGAAAATCTGAGCAAGGCCGAGCCTCAATGTGTTGTGGCATTGGGTGATTTAAAGGTGTCGATGGACCGCCCCGTCACTTTTTACACGGAAGGCAGGGCTTTTCATCAGGTGATTGAGATTGAAGAAAGTGAGTTGGAACGTACTTCCTCCAGGAAGTATCTGGGTGATTCCAGATTGCCTCTGCTTTTTACGTTTTCCTTTCGGAACATAGCTGTGACCGACGTCATGAGCCGGTTGTCCTACGAGGATTACCTATCTGAAAATATAAAGGGAAGACCGCTCCACATCTTGCTGAGCGTGATACGGTCATGATCTGTCTGTTCTGATGGGGGTCATGTCAATTTGGTTCGTCCAGCTGAACATTGTCAAACGGCGGATGACTAACATTATTTAAGAACACTTTATTGAATCCATAGAAAGTTAACCGGTATTTCTCTTATGCAATTGAATCCAACGAGTCGAATCCTCATGCTGCTGAGTCTGGGAGCGCTCATGTTCTTACAAAGCTGCCATTCGAAGGAAGGTGAGGGGGACGAAGAAATAAAGTTTTTGGTGACCAGTCCCCTCACGAAGGACACCACCATTACGCGGACCTATGTGTGCCAGATCCGATCGATACAGCACATCGAACTGCGCGCCCTTGAAAAAGGCTATCTGCAGAATATTTTTGTGGATGAGGGTAAGTTTGTCCGGAAAGGGCAAATGATGTTTCAGATCATGCCCCTGCTTTACCGGGCAGAGCTGCAGAAAGCGGAGGCTGAAGCCAAATTCGCAGAGATCGAGTACCTCAACACCAAGCAGCTGGCCGATAGCAATGTGGTATCCAAGAATGAGCTGGCGCTCGCCAAGGCCAAGTTCGACAAAGCAAAAGCGGAGCAGGCTCTGGCGCAGGTTCACCTTGGATTCACGGAAATCCGCGCGCCGTTTGATGGCATCATGGACCGGTTCTATGTCCGGCTCGGTAGTCTGGTAAACGAAGGAGATCTGCTCACCACCCTTTCCGACAACAGTCAGATGTGGGTCTACTTTAACGTTCCTGAAGCGGAGTACCTGAACTACAAACAACACCAGCGGCAAGACAGTCTGTTGAAGGTGCGGCTGCAAATGGCCAATCAGCAGATATTTGAATACCGCGGTGTGGTGAAGACCATTGAGGCAGACTTCAATAACGAAACGGGTAACATTGCCTTCCGTGCCACATTCCCCAACCCGAAAGGACTGCTGCGTCACGGAGAAACTGGAAATATCCTGATCACCGACGTGCTGAAGAAGGCGCTGATCATTCCGCAAAAGTCCACTTTCGAAGTATTGGAGAAGAAGTATGTCTTTGTGGTGGACAAGGACGGCATCGCAAGACAGAGAGAAGTTGTCATCGGAGCCGAAATACCCGACCTCTATATCATCAGCTCAGGATTGACCAGCGACGAAAAAATAGTGCTGGAAGGAATCCGGAAAGTAAGTGACGGACTCAAGATCGAGTACACTTATGAAGATCCCAAAACCGTGCTCCCCCGTCTTAAAGTTTATGTTGAGTAAGTAGCCGTTCTGCAAACAGAAAAGCAATGTTTAATAAGTTTCTAAAGCGGCCTGTACTTGCGATTGTATTGGCACTTGTTACGGTGTTCATGGGGATGCTCGCCATCGACACCCTGCCGACATCCCAGTTCCCGAATATCGCGCCTCCGATGGTTATGGTTTCCGCTTCCTATCCCGGAGCCAGCGCCAAGACCCTTACCGAATCCGTGATTATCCCTTTGGAGCAATCCATCAACGGTGCCTGGGGCATGCGTTACATGACCTCTGATGCCACCAGTGCCGGCGAGGCCAACATCCAGATCATCTTTAACCTCGGCACCGATCCCGATCAGGCACTCGTTCAGGTATCCAATCGTGTGGAGCAGGTGAGAAACCGACTTCCACCGCTGGTCCAGCGCGAAGGTGTGATCATTACACCGATCATGCCCAGCATGCTCATGTATGTGAACCTCTACAGCAAGGATGCAAATGCGAACATGAAGTTCCTTTTCAACTATGCAGGGGTAAACATGATCCCTGAACTTCAGCGTATCAACGGTATCGGACAGGCGCGTATCCTCGGAAGCCGCCAGTATGCCATGCGGGTCTGGCTGAACCCGGACCGCATGCGCGCATACAAGGTTTCTCCCGATGAAGTAATGGAGGCGCTCAGCGACCAGAGTATAATTGGTAAAGCCGGACGCATAGGAAGGGGTGATGCCAATCGCGCAGAAGCACTCGAATACGTGCTTGCGTATTCGGACCGTTTCAGCGACCCCAAACAGTACGAAAATGTAATCATACGTGCCAACCCCAATGGTGAGCTCCTGCGACTGAAGGATGTCGCGAAGGTGGTGTTGGGAAGTGAATACTATGATATCTATTCCAATATCAACGGGCACCCGTCTGCCGCTATTGTACTGAAGCAAACTTATGGCAGCAATGCCAGTGAGGTTATCAAGAATGTCAAGGCCAAGCTGGATGAGCTGAAGAAATCCTTCCCGCCAGGAATGGATTATGAGATCAGCTACGACGTATCCAAGTTTCTTGATGCATCAACGGAGAACGTTATCCATACCCTGCGGGATGCTTTTATCCTGGTGGCACTGGTAGTGTTCATCTTCCTCGGCGACTGGCGTTCCACGCTGATCCCTACACTTGCTGTTCCGATCTCACTGATTGGAGCCTTCATCTTCATGCAGGTCTTCGGGCTTACCATCAACATGATCACACTTTTCGCGCTTGTGCTGGCCATCGGTATTGTGGTCGACGACGCGATTGTCGTGGTGGAGGCGGTGCACGCCAAGATGGAAGAGGAACACTTGTCACCATATAAGGCAGTGCAGAAGGTGTTGGGCGAAATCAGCGGTGCAGTAATCGCCATCACCCTGCTGATGACGGCAGTATTCGTGCCGGTGGCATTTATGACCGGTCCGGTGGGTGTATTCTACCGTCAGTTCTCCATTACCATGGCCAGTTCCATCGTATTGTCGGGTCTCGTAGCCTTGACACTTACGCCAGTGCTCTGTGCCATGATTTTGAAGAACAATCACGGCAAACCCAAGAAAAGGAATCTGCTGACCAGGTTCATCGATGGATTCAACCGGATTTTTGAAAAGGTTACCAGCAAGTATGTGGGCCTGCTCAGATTGATCGCACACCGGCGGCTCGTGACGGCCGGTCTTTGGATCGTATTCTGTGTGGGTATCTACATTATTGCGGAAAATCTACCGTCCGGTTTTATTCCCAGTGAAGACCAGGGGATGATCTACGCGATTATTCAGACTCCGCCCGGTTCCACGTTGGAGCGGACCAATGACCTTTCGCGGGAACTGCAGGACCTGATTTTGAAGGTGGAGGGTATCCAGTCCGTCTCTTCCATTGCCGGATATGAGGTGTTGACTGAAGGACGGGGTTCCAATGCGGGTACCTGCTTGATCAACCTCAAACCGTGGAATGAACGTGAGCACACGGTTCAGGAGATCATTTATGAGCTGGAGGCAATATCCAAGGAAATTCCAGGAGCAACCATAGAATTCTTTGATCCCCCGGCCGTACCAGGCTATGGTGCAGCAGGAGGTTTTGCCTTGCAGTTGCTGGACAAAACCAATACAGGCAACTATGACGACCTGGAGCGGGTTAAGAATGATTTCATGGCTGCGTTGGGAAAGAGGAAAGAGATTATCGGGTTGTTTACCTTCTTCAGCGCGAACTATCCTCAATACGAAATTGAGTTTGATAATCAGATGGCCATGCAGAAGGGCGTATCCATAGGTAACGCCATGAACACCTTGTCCATCTTCGTGGGAAGCACCTACGAGCTTGGATTCATCAAGTTCCAGCGCTTCTTCAAGGTTTTCGTTCAGGCCTCGCCTGAATTCAGGAGGCTTCCTTCGGATCTGATGAACCTCTATGTGAAGAGCGACAAAGGCGAGATGGTACCCTTCTCCTCCTTCATGAAGATTACCAAAAAGCAAGGGGCCAACGAAATCAACAGGTACAACATGTACAATACGGCCGCCATCAGGGGTGCACCCGCCAAAGGCTACAGCTCAGGCGAGGCGATCCAGGCGGTGAAGGAAGTGGCGGCAAAAACCCTTCCTCACGGATATGACATAGACTGGGCGGCTTTGTCCTACGACGAAGTGCGTCGTGGCAATGAGGCCATCTATATCTTCCTGATCGTGTTGACATTCGTTTACCTGGTGCTGTCAGCACAGTACGAAAGCTTTATCATTCCATTGGCAGTGGTGCTCTCCCTGCCTGCAGGGGTATTCGGTTCTTTTGCCATGATCAAATACATGGGGCTGGCCAATGATATCTACGCCCAGGTGGGTTTGATTATGCTGGTCGGTCTGCTGGGAAAGAACGCAGTGTTGATTGTTGAATTCGCCGTACAAAAGCACCGGCAGGGTGCAACCATCCTGGAGGCAGCTATTGAAGGTGCGAAGGTTCGATTCCGACCCATCCTCATGACCTCCTTTGCGTTTGTAGCCGGTTTGATCCCGCTGGTCATATCACACGGAGCTGGCGCCATCGGTAACAAAACCATTGGTTCATCGGCATTGGGCGGCATGCTTTTTGGAACGGTGTTTGGCGTCATCATTGTGCCCGGGTTGTACTATATCTTCGGCAGACTTGCTGAAGGCAGGCAGCTGATCAGGGACGAAGAGGAAGACTCTCTGACAGAAGACATCGTTCACCGGGTGGACACTTTCCCTCAAATTGAAGGCAGCGAAGAAAATGCGCATTAACAGATTTATCATATTGTCGGGGATTGCAGGTCTTTCCCTTTTGTTTGACGCCTGTAAGGTTCCCTCCTCAATGGTTCCGCGCGATGAGAACAAGTCGGTCCCTACCGGATACAAGGACACGCGTGACACCACCAATTCAGGCACCATGAAATGGAGGGAGTTCTTTGCAGACCCCAATCTGGTTCAGCTGATTGACACGGCACTCCACCATAATCAGGAGCTGAATATCATCATGCAGGAGATCAATGTTGCGCGGAATGAAGTGCGAGCAAGGAAGGGAGAATATCTGCCTTTCATTGACCTTCAGGGAGGTGTGGCTGTGGAGAAGGCTGCGCGCTATACACGCAATGGCGCCGTGGATGCTACCACCGAGATTGAACCTGGAAAAGAGATCCCCGATCCTTTGCCGGATATCTTTGTGGCAGCGAACATGTCATGGCAGGTGGACATCTGGAAGAAGCTGAGAAATGCGAGAAAGTCGGCGATGTACCGCTACCTCGGTTCTACGGAAGGAAAGAATTTCCTGGTCACGCAGCTGATCGCTGAAATAGCAACATCCTACTATGAGCTGATGGCCCTCGACAACCAGCTGGAGATCCTTAGGAAGAACATCGAGATCCAGCAGAATGCGCTGGAGATCGTGAAGCAGGAGAAGCAGGCCGCCAAGGTGACGGAACTGGCGGTGCGAAGGTTCGAGGCCGAAGTGCTGAAGAACCAGAGCCGGTTGTACTACATCAGCCAGATGATTACCGTAACGGAGAACCGGATCAATTTCCTGGTGGGAAGGTTTCCGCAGCCCGTGCAAAGGAGTTCAAACATGTTCACGGAATTGCTTCCTGCAACGGTATTTGCGGGTATTCCGTCGAACTTGCTGCAGAACAGACCTGACATCAGGCAGGCCGAGCTGGAGTTGATGTCATCCAAGCTGGATGTCAGCATTGCTAAGGCAAATTTCTATCCATCCCTGAATATTTCAGCGGCCATCGGGTTACAGGCGTTCAACGCGTCATACCTGGTTACGAGGCCTGAGTCCATGTTGTATTCGGTGGGGGCGGGACTCGCGGCGCCGCTGATAAACCGAAACGCCATCAAGGCGATGTATTACAGCGCCAATGCAAGGCAGATACAGGCTGTGTACAACTACGAGCGGACGATACTGAATGCTTATATCGAAGTATCCAACCAGTTGTCGAACATCAGCAACCTGGAGCAGAGTTATTACCTGAGGTCGATGCAGGTGCAGGCGCTCACGCAGTCGATCGATATTTCCACCCGTTTGTTCAAATCGGCGCGCGCCGACTATATGGAAGTGTTGCTGACACAGCGCGATGCGCTGGAGTCAAAGTTTGAGTTGATCGAGACCAAGAGGCAGCAGATGAACGCCATGGTCAACATCTACCAGGCGCTCGGAGGAGGATGGAACTAGTTCATTTGGCGATATGGTGATCTGGTGATTTGTCGATTTGAGGCCGTCTGCAACAGGAGGGTCATTAATCGACAATTGACAATCTGCAATCTGAGATCAATTATCAATCATACCCTTAAGAAGACACCCTGCTTATACATGAAGTAAAGAAACCACCACTGCACCAGCACATAGCAGCAGGCCATGGCAACTTCGTTCCACGGCGAAGTGAATAACTGACCAATCCACCCGAGCAGGGCCTGTGAGGAGTAGTCCCAGTTGATGAACCCGCCTGACAGGTAAATCAGGATAGAGTTCATTCCGATGATGGTGAAGAAGAAGGCCCACTTTCTGAATCCCTTCACGTCGATGATGTAATAGAAAATGGAGAGGAGAATGAGACTGTAGCCGCCAGCCAGCAATACAAAGGAACTTGTCCACAGATTCTTGTTGATGGGGAAGTCCAGGTTCCACAATTGTGCGAGGCCGAGTAGTATGATACCTGCCAGGAACATATACAAGGACTTGCGTATGGAGGATAGCCCTGCATTGTTCTTTATGAAGGTTCCGGTTAGAATGCCGAGCAATCCCGTGCTGATGGCGGGAATGGTTGACATCAATCCTTCCGGGTCGTGAATCTTCAGGTAAAGACGCCCGGGTATCACCAACCTGTCAATGTAGGAGGCAAAATTTCCCTCCATGGTCAGATCGCCAGGGGCAAAGCCAGGCGCCGACGCAAACCTCAATAGCAACCAATAACCAACGATGAGCGAACAGAACCAGATAATCTGGGCCCGCTGCCTGGTGTACAGGTAGATGATGTTCGCAAACATGTAGGCAAGGCCGATCCTTCCCAGTACACTTGGGAAGCGAATATCTGCAATGGGTTGAAGCTTCAAGCCATTATTATAGATCACACCCAGAAGGACCAGTATCAATCCACGCTTGATCACTCGCAACAGTAGCTCCATCTGATTCTTTCCTTTCTCAAGCTCCCTGCCAACAGAGTAAGGTGTTGCCACCCCTGCAATGAAGAGGAATAATGGGAAGATCAGGTCATAAAAATGAAATCCGTTCCAATCCGGGTGATTCAGCTGGACAGAGAAGCCTTCCCAGAATCCATTTCCCGTCGCCTTCGCGAGGCTGTGTACTATATTCTCCGCGCCCATGATCCAGAACATGTCAAAGCCGCGCAGGGCGTCCAGGGAATAAAGCCGTTGGGAGGAGATGGTGGAGGAGGTCATTGTCGGTACGAATATAAGAACGGGAAGGAGTATTGAATATTGAATGATGAATG
>JBDHXU010000112.1:0-9821 GCA_039810905.1 Cyclobacteriaceae bacterium
TTGATCAGCTTGGCCTTGGTAATGGCCTCCCTTGTGGCATTGACCTCGTAATTGAATGAGCCTTCTTCCGGCCTTTGACCCGGCGCCCAGATGCGCACAGGAATATCATTCACAAACAGGTTCATGGGTGGTTATCAGTGCAAAAACACAAATATTTTCCAAACGGGCAACCTCTCCCATTCCTTTTTACACGGATGATCAAAGTCATAAAAAAATCATCAATTAAACGACCCCCACGGGCGGTCTTAAGGCCATTTCCTGATAAATTGCCAAGGATGAGTGTCAGGATTTTCGAACCCACTGCTGATGCGATTGCACTGAGACTGCTGGAAATAGGTGCTATCCGTCTCAATTACGAGAAGCCGTTTACCTGGAGCAGTGGCTGGAAGTCGCCTATCTATTGCGACAACAGGCTCAGCCTTTCTTATCCTGCCGTGCGATCTTTTGTCAAAGAAAGTCTGGCAGCTGTCATCCGCCAGCACTTTCCGAATGCCGGTGCCGTTGCCGGTGTGGCTACCGCTGGAATAGCACAAGGCGCGCTGGTGGCCGATCTCCTCGGGTTGCCATTCGCGTACGTCAGGCCCAAGCCAAAAGAACACGGGATGGAGAATCTGATTGAAGGCAGGATTGAACCAGGAAAACCGGTGATACTTATTGAAGATCTTGTCTCCACCGGAGGCAGCTCGCTGAAGGCGGCAACCGCCTTGAAGGAAGCAGGTGCAACGGTTGCCGGCATGGCGGCGATCTTCACCTACGGATTTCCCATAGCCGTTCAGAATTTTGAAAAAGAAAATGTGGACCTCGTCTGCCTCAGCGACTTCGATCATCTGATCCGTGCCGCCATACAAAAGAAGTTCGTCCAGAACGATCAGCTGGAGCATCTTGGACGCTGGCGACTGGACCCCGGTGCCTGGGCACCAGTCCTTTCCTGAAACTGAATATTCACCCTTACCCTTCTGTTATGGATAAAAAATACAAGCTTCTTGTTCTGACGGGCGGCGGAGACTGTCCCGGACTGAATGCAGTGATTCGCGGGATTGCCAAGCGCGCCAGGAAAGAAAAGGAATGGGAAGTCTTCGGAAGCATTGAAGCCTTCAACGGTATTTTCAGTCACCCGGTGGATCTCATGAAACTCAACAGGAAGGCAACAGCCGGAATCCACGTGAGGGGTGGCACCATTCTGAAGACTACGAACAAAGGGAACCCGATGAAGTTTCCTGTCACCCAGCCGGACGGGTCCATCACGTTTGTGGACCGTACGGCCGAACTCGCCGAGCGGATCAAAAGCCTGGGATTTGATGCGGTCATCAATATAGGCGGTGACGGCTCCCAACGTATTTCACAGGCGCTGTTCCAAAAAGGGCTGAATATTATTGGCGTGCCGAAGACCATTGACAACGACCTCTCCGCCACAGACATGACATTCGGTTTCCAGACGGCAGTGCAGATTGCGACAGACAGCTTTGACAAGCTTGTCACCACGGCAGAGAGCCACCACCGCGTGATGATTATGGAAGTGATGGGTCGTGATGCCGGCTGGATCGCATTGCATACGGCCATTGCCGGCGGCGCAGAAGTGTGCATCATCCCTGAAATCCCCTATGACATCAGCAAGATTGTTGAGCGGATCAATGAGCGCTACATCGACGGTCGGGGATTTGTCAATATTGTCATCTCTGAGGGTGCCAAACCCAAGGATGGCACGGTCACCTCGAGCAAGGGAGAAAAGGGTTCCGAACATGTAAGGCTCGGGGGCGTCGCCTATCAGTTGTCCAAACAACTCAAGGATGCCGGTTGCAAGGCCGAGATCAGGGAAACCGTGCTGGGTCATGTCCAGCGTGGTGGAAGCCCGATCGCCTTCGACCGGGTGCTGGCGACAGTATTCGGCGTTTACGCATTTGAGATGGTGCTGGGAAAGAAATTTGGACAAATGGTATCCTACCGTAACAACCAGGTGACTTCCGTTACGCTTGAGGAAGCCACCAAGGCGCCGCATTTTGTGAGTCCCGATCACTACCTCGTACAGGCCGCAAAAGGATTGAACATCTCTTTCGGCGATTAACAACCAAGGACCTAATTTTCAATCATATGAAAACAATCAATGATATCAACTTCGCCGGAAAGCGTGCGTTGATCAGGGTAGATTTTAATGTGCCACTGGACAAGAGTTTCCAGGTTACCGATGATAACAGAATACGAGCCACTATTCCCACGCTCCAGAAGATTCTGAAAGATGGAGGAAGCTGCATACTGATGTCCCACCTGGGCCGTCCGAAAGGAGGTCCGGAGGACAAATACTCTCTTCGACATACCATCAGCACCACCGAGAAGCTGCTCGGAAGGACAGTTCAGTTTGCCTCCGACTGCATCGGCGCTGACGCAGTGAAAATGTCTGCTGCCCTGAAGTCCGGTGATGTTCTGCTGCTCGAGAATCTTCGGTTCTACAAGGAAGAAGAAAAGGGAGATACGGCTTTTGCTGAAAAGCTTTCCAAACTTGGTGACATTTACGTCAATGATGCATTCGGCACCGCTCACAGGGCCCATGCCTCCACAACCATCGTTGCGCAATTCTTCAAGGAAAAATGCGCAGGGCTTGTCATGGCCGCGGAATTATCCAACGCCAGGCAGGTATTGGAACATGCAGCCCGGCCTTTCACCGCCATCATGGGCGGCGCCAAGATCTCCGACAAGATCCTGATCATCGAAAGACTCCTCGACAAGGTCAACCATCTTATTATTGGCGGTGGAATGGCCTACACCTTCTTCAAAGCAATGGGCGGAAGCATCGGCAATTCCCTCGTGGAAGCAGACAAGCTGGACCTCGCCAAGGATCTCATCCAGAAAGCAAAGGCAAAGGGCGTTGAACTTCACCTGCCCATCGACTCCATTGCCGGAGATAAATTTGATGCAGCTGCCAATACCCAGACTGTCAACAATAACTCCATACCGGACGGCTGGATTGGAATGGATATCGGACCGCAGGCCCAGGCTGTGTTCGGCAAAGTAATTGAAGGATCCAAAACGATACTGTGGAATGGTCCAATGGGCGTGTTCGAAATGAAGAAATTCGAAACCGGCACCAAGACCGTGGCCGAAGCTGTGGTTCGCGCAACAACTAAAGGTGCATTCTCCCTTATCGGAGGCGGCGATTCAGCAGCAGCTGTTGCCCAGTTTGGATTCAGCGACAAGGTCAGCTATGTTTCCACCGGCGGCGGTGCGCTGCTGGAATATTTTGAAGGCAAGGAATTGCCAGGTGTAAAAGCCCTTGGTTAGCCTGTCGGACTCGTTATACAAACTGATTTCAAGGTCGCCCAAAAATGGCGACCTTTTTTCATGGGAAGGTGTATATTACCTGCCCGGTTCATTCATCCGCATTGGTGAGGGACCGTGACCTGTAAGCTGATATGGAGAGATTTCATCGATTGAATCGATTGATTGGCATTCTGTTTGGCTGCTGCTTTGTGCTGATTTTTCTCTTCACGGTGAGCGTTTCACTCTGGGTGTGGCCGGAAAAGTTTCAAAGCCTGCTGGTGCCGTCCCCTACACAGGAAATTAGACCTCTTGATACGCTTTGGCATGCCCCCGATACTTTGTCCATCCCCAAAGGACCTGATGGTGATCAGATTCGCAGAGGGAGGGAGCTTATAAAATACACTTCCCGCTTCTTTGGACCGGAAGGGTCGATCAGGCAGATGAGCAACGGCATGAACTGCCAGAACTGTCACCTGGAGGCCGGCACACGTGCTTTTGGAAATAATTACGGATCTGTCGCCTCTCAATATCCGAAATACCGCGCGCGGTCTGGATCGATGGAAAGTATTGAAAAACGGATCAACGACTGCTTTCTTAGAAGTCTGAACGGCGACTCTTTGCCAAGCAGATCTGAAGAGATGAAGGCAATGGTTGCTTATCTTAAGTGGGTGGGTAAGGATGTGCCGCCAAAAAAGAAAGCTCATGGATCAGGCCTTGTCAAGTTACGGTGGCTGGAGCGTGCGGCGAGTCCGGAGAGGGGAAAAGAAATCTTCAAAACCAAATGCATCCGCTGTCATGAAAAGGACGGACAAGGCAAACATGGCCATTACAGCTACTATGAGTATCCTCCGCTCTGGGGCGACCACAGCTTCAATACCGCAGCAGGGCTCTACAGGATTTCGAACCTTGCCGGATATGTTTATGCCAACATGCCCAACGGTTCTACCATCGACAAACCTGACCTGCTGGAAGAAGAGGCCTGGGACGTCGCTGCTTATATCATCAGTATGCCCCGGCCTGTGAAACACTTTGCGGGCGACTGGCCTTCACTTAAGGACAAGCCTGTAGACCATCCCTTTGGTCCCTACACCGACAGCTTTCCTGAACTCCAGCATCAGTATGGACCTTTTGCGACCATAGAAAAAACTCATAAATCAAAAACCAGATGAAAATTACTCCTTTCTTAATGCTGGTGGCGTTTGTATCAACCACCGCACTGTGCCAAAGCAACGTAGTAGACAAGAAACCGCACAAGATCCTCATGCAATTCACTTCGGGCGATTCGGTGTCCCAGGCATCTGTCCTTCTTCAGGCGGGTAACATTTTGGAAGCGCTTCCCAATGCACGCATCGAAGTGGTATGTCACGGTGGCGGGCTTGATCTGCTGACCACTGCCAAATCTAAAGGAGCGCAGACAGTGAAGGAACTTAGTTCCAAAGGCGTTGTCTTTGCCGCCTGCAACAACACCATGAAGCGCCGTAACCTGACAGCCAAGGACCTGCTGCCGCAAGCCATCATGGTTCCGAGCGCCATGGTCGAAATGGTTTTGAAAGAAGAGCAGGGCTGGTCCTATGTGAAGGGGGCTCACTAGGATTTCCTGAGCACCCAGTACTCATCATATTTGATGAGCCCCTGGTCCACCATTTCACGCACCACTTCGATGAAGAGATTCGGATCTTTTGGTTGTACCGCCTGCTCCAACTCGTCAACTGTCATCGGCCGTTGGGTCAGCAACTGATTGAGGGCCGTCTGATACTCGCGAAAGGACTGATCCGGCTCTGTCTTCCGGCGTTCGATGCAGACATCACATTGTCCGCATGCTTCAAAATCCCTTTCGTCAAAGTAATTCAGGATGAACTGCATCCTGCATTGGTGCTGCTGAACGGCGTAGTTTATCATCGCCTGCGCCTTGGACATGGCCAGGTCTCTTCTTGTATTCAGTTGGCCTGCATCAAGGGGAAGCCTTTCCGGATCAAACCGCGGTGTGGTAAATGTAAGCTGCGGTTTCTCTGAGGAGGCTTCATAACCGATCACCTGGAGTTTGGACATCTGGTCCAACTGTTTCCTCACCTCCCCTTCATCCAGCTTCAATTGATGTGCAATGGAGGTCTCGTTAACCGGAATAAATTCATTGAACAGTTCACCGCCATACGTGCGCAAGAGGCATTTGATCACGGGGTCAAACCTGGCGTTCGCAACCTGGAATTCGTACAACCTTGCCTTTTCAGACTGGATATGCACCTTCGATGGACGATAGAACCCTTCACTTAGTAGAAGGAGACCCTGTTCTTCGAGCTTTTTGAGGGCAGAAAACGCAGATGCAGGACGCATGGAAAATCGACGGCTGAATTCGTCTGTATCGAAGTCGAAAGTCTCCCCCAACCCGCTCCCCTCCGCCAATTGAAGATAGTTCGCCAAAGCCTGATAGGTCTTTCTAATCACCTCCACGGATGGATAGGACTGCTGGACTTTGCTTTTCAGCCCTTCCGCATCTACGGGATGGAAGATCAGCGCGGCATAAGAATGTTTATGATCCCTCCCTGCCCTACCCGCCTCCTGAAAATAGCTTTCAAGATTCTCAGGCAGGTCAAGGTGAACCACCAACCTTACATCGGGTTTGTCGATTCCCATTCCAAACGCATTGGTGGCAACCATCACGCGTGAACGATCTGAAATCCAATCTTCCTGACGCCTCATCCTGTCCAGGTGGGACAGGCCGGCGTGATAAAAGGTTGATGGGATTCCTTCTTTTTGCAACAGCTTAGTGATCGCCACGGTATTGTTGCGCGACCTTACATATACGATGGCACTCCCTGGCACCTTGCGGAGGATATCCACCAGCTTCTGCTCCTTCGCCTCCGTTCGGCGAACCACCAGGGAGAGATTGTTACGCGCATAGCTGCTTTGGAAAACAGCCGGAGTCCGCAACTGCAAATGTGTGACGATGTCCTCCCTTACTTCCCGGGTGGCCGTGGCTGTAACAGCAAGAAAAGGAACATCGTTATGCCATTCCCTCAATGCAGCGATACGGAGGTACGGAGGCCGGAAATCGTGACCCCACTGAGAAACGCAATGGGCTTCATCAATTGCGACCAGTGAAACGTTCATTCTCTTGAAACGCTCAATAAATATCTCTGTCTCCAGCCTTTCCGGTGACACGTAAAGGAACTTGAATTTTCCGTATACGCAGTTGTCGAGCGTGATGTCGATCTCGCGTCTCGACATACCGGAGTAAACTGCCGTAGCCAGTATGCCACGCGTCCTGAGATGATGTACCTGATCCTGCATCAGTGCGATCAAGGGCGTGACCACGATGGTGATCCCGTCCATCATCAGCCCAGGCACCTGGTAGCATACCGATTTGCCTCCGCCTGTGGGCAATAGTGCGAGCACATCCTTGCCCTCCACAACAGAACGGATGATTTCCCGCTGCGGTACCCGGAACTGTGAGTAGCCCCAGTATTTTCTCAGTATGACATCTTCAGATTCCAGTGTGAGTCATTGAATAATCTTCTACCACTTGATTTCTTTCTTCCCCAGAAAAGCACCGATTCCTTTTCGATAGTCGTCACTCATTCGTGCTTTGGCGTTTTCGCGGGCAGCAAAATCCAGTGCTTCCGGCAACGGCATGGTCCTCACTTCGTGCATCAGCCGCTTCACCAAAGCAACAGATTGACCTGACGCCTCAGTGATCAGTCGGGACGTAAACGTCAGCACCTCTTCTTCGAGTTTAGCCGGGTCCACCACACTTGTAATGAGGCCGAGTCCGGCGGCTTCACGTGCGTCGATAAGGCGTCCCGTCATCAGAAGCTCCCGGGCCTTTGCTTCCGTGATCTTGCGAAGGAGGAAGACCATGACCACCGCCGGCACAAATCCGATCTTTACTTCTGTGTAGCCGAATTTTGCAGCAGGAACGGCAAAGGCAAAGTCGCATACCGATACCAAACCGCACCCCCCTGCGAGCGCCGAACCCTGTACCTGGGCGATCACAGGCTTGGGAAGCGTGTATATCATCTGAAAAAGTTCTTTGAGATGCTGAGAATCCGAAAGGTTTTCCTCAAAAGTGAAGTCTTTCAACTTCTCCAGGTAGGCCAGATCGGCGCCGGCACAAAAAGCTTCTCCTGCCGCCCGCAAGATAACAGCGCGAACCTGTGGATCTTCATGGGCTTTCTGAAAGAGTTTCTTCAAATCACTCACCAGCACAGGGCTAAGCGCATTTCTCTTCTCAGGCCTGTTCATCGTAATGAATGCGATCCTGTCCCTCGACTCATATTCTACCAATGCCATATTTGTATGGTTTATTCTATAACCAAAGCTCCGTTTTTCCCGACCGCGTAAACTTTAGACTTGTCGGATAGGTTCTCCACCCACCTTGTGCCATTGCTGCTGTCGGTGATCAAATTTCCAAAATCTATTCCAGCCATCATAGCTTCCTGCGAGTCCATGGCCTCCTTTCCGATGATCAGATAGTCCACGTGCATATTCAACGATTCTCCCCTCCACGGCTGACCTACATATAAAAAGGTATGTCCCGCGAAGGGAATGTAACTTATTTTCATGCCTTCGTCGAAAGTGACACGATGCACAGCATCTACTTTGTTTGTTATCCATGATGGTGCGATATGAGAACGTATATCCTGATCAGTTACGGTTGAGTCAGTGAGCAGAATGGACCAACCACCCTCCTGCCATTCCATTGCACTCTTGTCCCGGATGTTATAAACAATAATGCGAGCTGAATGAGCCTGCATATGATGGCTCCAACCGACGGCAGCATATCCACAACACAGAACAAAGAGGACAACGACCCATCCAAAGCGCCTTCGAATCCATAACAAGCTCAGTACTCCTATCAAGCCATAGATCAAAATACATTGGGCCCCCGTGATGTAGATGCCCTGAACAAGGTTTCCCGGCACCTCAGCCATCCATTGAATGAAAGCGTTAAGCCCGGATACGATGAAGCCTAATGACATTCCCAGTAGCATTGCGGCTGATTCAAGTCCGGAAATGAAGACGAGAACCATTCCTCCAATCAGCAGCAAAGTGCCTGCGGGAATGGCAACCAGGTTGGCCAGAAGAAAATAGATCGGGAACTGATGAAAGTAATACAATGTCAATGGAAAGGTGAGCAACTGGGCGGCAAGAGACACGCTCGTCATTTGCCAAAGCCAGCGCAAGAGCCTGCCTTTCTGTTTGCCTCCAAAGCGATTCAGCACGGGATAGAAGACAATAATACCCAACACCGCTGCATATGACAGTTGAAAACCAACGGACAGGAGCATTGACGGCTTCAACAGCAACAATACAAATGCAGACACTCCCAGTGTGTTCAACGCATTAGGTCTTCTTTGAATGGGGACCGCCATCGATGCAACGGAAAACATGGTCACGGCACGCAGTACCGAAGGTGAAAGTCCTGTGAGGAATGCATACCCCCACAACACCACAATGCTGAACCCTGCCACCAGCCATCTGCCCGATCGAGAGCGGTTGAATCCCTTCAGAAAGAAATAGATGACGCCATATATAACTCCCACGTGAAGACCCGATACGGCAAGCACATGTATCACACCGGTGGAGGCATAATCCATTCTAAGCTCATCATCAAGGTCATCTGTTACACCCAGCACGAGTGCATCAACAATGGAGTGTTCCTGGTTCGCGGGGATAAACAAATCCAGTCGTCGCTGACACCATTGCCGGGCCAGCTGTGCATAGCCGAATAGGTCATACGACGTGCTGCCCGTTCTCGTCCAGTGATCTGCTCCGACAAATTCCCGATGATAAATACCCTCGGCGGCGAGGTAGCTCTTCATGTCAAATTCATCCGGATTTGTTGGAGATCTGATTTCATCGGGTGCACCAGCAACAATCAGAATGTCATGATAGGCCGGTGACTGTCTTGTTGAGTCAGAGCGGAGGTAAAGTTGCATTCCACCTGCCGATTTTATCCAGCTTGTTTCGAAGCAGATGGCTCGTATCCGACCTCTCGCCTTCCAAGACTGTTCCTTCAGGACAGGTACTGAAGTGAGCTCCACTTCGTACGCTATGATTTTTTCCCTGTTATGTAGAATATGTTCAGGTGATCGCAGTGGGTCATGCACAATGACCGTCAGCCAACCCAGTACCCCGATGCCAGTGAGACCAAGAGCGCCGCTGATCAGACCGGTGACGGAATTCCGCCGCAAAAAGAGTACGGTACACAGATAAAGGACGACGAGCAAAATGATCGCAGTTGATGCTACGATCAGCGACGCTGGGAGAATGCCCTGCATCGACAACAGAATTCCTGCCATCAGAAAGGCAGAAATGCGGATCATAGCGATTGGAGCCCACTGCATCTGTGGAATTTAATGAGAGCAGTGAGGGGTTCAAACAGGGCACGATATGTTTGGTTTAGGCGACCCATCAAGATGGGCTTCCTACCAATGACGCTCCCAGTCGCCAATTTGAATGTTGAATGATGAACAAGGAATTCTGAATGTTGAAGTCGCCACATCGACAATCAACAATCACGAATCGGCAATCTACTTTTCCGTGTTCCTATCGTATGCGATAATGATGTC
>JBDHXU010000113.1:0-9737 GCA_039810905.1 Cyclobacteriaceae bacterium
GGATGAAAGTCAATGGTTACTGATTTGCGCGCGAAATTTACTTCCGATCGCACCACTCCGTGGCGAAGCTTGTGCAGGTTTTCCAGCAACCATATGCAGGAGGCACAATGGACAGCAGGAATGAAGAATTTTGTCCTGGTAAATTCTGGCGAATCAAACTCCACCAGTTTCTGCCTGACTGCCTCCTCATCAACATAAGCATAAGCGTTCTCTTCGACCTGCTTTACAGTGGTGCCAGGATGATCCTGAAGAGTATAGTATTGGCACAGATCATTGCTGTTGAGGATTTCATACACAACCTGGCATCCATAGCAACAGAAAGTCTTATCTCCGACTTTCAATTGATCATCCTCACAGGTCTGACCGCAATGATAGCAGGTGAGCGCTTCCTTGACCAGCATGCGGTAGTTCTACTTGATTTTGAATGTCCAGATTGGACAGTTAATGTGGTTGACAAGATCTTCGGCAATGCTTCCGGTAGCAAGATGCGCCAGACCTCTTCGCCCGTGGGTTCTCATGGCTACCATATCGGCTGTCGCTTCCTTTGAAAAGGCAGCGATACCTTCTTCTTCAGAAATATCGTTGCATATGTTGATTGAGAAGTTCTTGAGGTCAAATTTCTTCGCCATGGCTTCCAGCGCTGGCCGGGTTTCAGAGTCGCGACGGAAAGAAGCAGGCGTATTTACGAAAAGAATGTGCAGCCGGGCCCCGAAGAAATCCTGCAATTCTTTGACCTTCTTCACCAGTTCTTCATCGGCGATGTCAGGGGAAGTTGGAAATATGATATTCTTTATTTCAGGGGTTTCCTTCTTGATGGCGATTACCGGCACTTCGCTGGTTCTCACAATCTTTTCGGCATTTGAGCCGATGGCAAATTCTTTCAATCCCGAAGCTCCATGTGTGCCAATAATAACCAGGTCAACCTTCTTTTCATGAATCAACTTCCTGATGACGGGCACTGCACCCCCATACTCTACTATGGTTTGGAATCCTGCAATATCCATAGCCCATTTTTCCTTCATTTTGGCAAAATTCTTGTCGGCATCGGCCTTGCGATCCTTCAGGTAGGCCTCTTCAAAGGTCAGCACTGCCCCGGTATCATAAAGTACCGGCAGCTCAATTACATGTAGCAACAGAATCTCTCCGCCTGACTTTCTGGCGATGTTACATGCGAACTTGAATGCCTGAACAGCGGGATCTGAGAAATCACAGGGAACCAATATCTTTTTCATGAGACCAGTTGTTTAGATGATCAAAAGTATTTTGCGGAGTACCGGGTCTGCTTGAGTTGCATCATTGACACCGGTGATTTTTGTCATCTAAAGGTAGGCATTGCCTGTCACATAATCATTGCCAAAAGCCCCATCATTCCACCAGTTTTGGGGCAGAAGCAGACGTTCATGAGATCTTTTTCAATCTTTTCCGCCATCATTTTACTATTGCTGGTCAGCGTCAGCCTAACTGGTCTTTTGCATCCTGAATTGTATGCCTTGGAGAAGCCGTCGTGGTATCTACAATCTGTTGGGCAAGACCTTGTTGACCTGCTTCTTGTTGCCCCCATCCTAGGTATAGCGACGTTGTACGGTGCAAAGGGCAGCGCTACGGCGAAGAAAATTTGGGCAGGAGCCCTGCTGTACCTGGTATACACTTTCGCGATTTACTGTTTTGACGTTCACTTCAACAGGCTTTTCCTGCTGTACTGTGCACTGCTCGGAATTAGTGTCTATGCAGCCTTGAGTTATTTCATCCGTAGCGCAAGTGAACCGGTAGATGACTACAATCGCGGATGGTTGAAACTTACGGGTATATACTTTCTAAGTATTGCCGTCCTTTTCTGTTTGCTGTGGTTGTCTGAAATAGTGCCGTCAATTTCGACGGGCGAAACGCCCGAATCATTGAGGGAGACGGGACTGCTTACTAATCCGGTTCATGTGCTGGATCTCTCAATCGTTCTGCCCGGCATTTTTATCACCGGCATCGGATTGTTGCGGGGGACAAGACTGTTCATAATGCTGGCTGTCCCCATCCTCACATTTTTTACATTGATGGACCTTACCATCGCGGTCCTTTCCACAATTATGTTGGTCCAGGATGCCGGCGGGAACGCTTACGTGGCTATTTTCATGGTTGTACTTGCCATCTTCAGCGGAGTGTTGCTGATAATCGGCGAAAAGGACAAACCATAATCGGCGGCTGGGTTACAGCAGTGCACGCAGCCCGCTACCCCTTCTCATACATCCCTGTCTTGTCCTCCACTTTGATTCTGAACACAATGGCTTGCTGGTGCTTTTCAACGATTTCAGGCGACTGCGCAGCATCCATGTGCCCAAGGGATTCACTTGTCATCAGCGGCATGAATTTATTCATTAGAATTTTCATGCCATTCCTGCGTGAGGGCTCACTCTTCAATTCCTGATAAATTCCCCACAGGATCACACTTCTCCAATTCATCATGTTGTCAATGGCATCAACCTCCACGCAGACGTTCTGGTTCTTTCGCATGAGTTTGATCTTGAGCCCCTCTCGCGAGTGGCAATAAAGATATTTTCCATCGAAGGCGTAGCTGATGGGCACGACAAATATCTTCCCGTTTGCACTGCAACCGATTCGACAAACCGACTGCTGGTACAGTACGGCGTCAATCTGGGCCGGTGAAAGCCTTCCTACCATGGTTATTGGGTTGCAACAGTATCACCTGCCTTCAGGTTAACGTGCTTCTCTGCTATTCTGGACAGGATAGCATCAGCCTCTTTTTCCCATTGAACGATTTCTTCAAGCAATTCGGTCACAGTTTGAAGTTCCATCACCATCGACAATGCGCGTGCTGTTCCATATGCGGCTATTTTCCAATGAATGATCTGGTGCATGGTGGCAATGAGCATTACATCCCTGAGCGGGCCTTTCGTCATGGAACTCACTTCTTTCAATTCCTTCAGCATCTCTTCCATGGCCGGATTCTTCCTGTGAAATGGCCCTGACAACAGATAGCTGAAAATTCTTTTCAGTTTAAGCCGCTTGTCCGGTGTGCCATTGCAGTAACGCGTCCATTCCTTCTTCAGTGCGGGTGACGATATTTCAGGTAAAAAATCAGCGAGCTTACGCTGAAGCATTTTTTCAGCATCGTACATATTTTCCAGGTGGAAGGTCAATGCTTCATTGAGGTTTTCGAGTGTTCGTTTCATAAGAATTGCATTTAACCACTCGAAATTTACCGTCCGCACCAATGGTTATCCCTGATGGTTGTGGGTGGCCAGGATGACAAATATCAAGCAAGGGAGGAGACCACCTCTTCATGACCCCATTTTTTGGTGTAAAAGATGCGTTTTACCATTTCCGCTATTAGTAAATAAATGAAAACCAATCCGAGTATGCTGGCGATCATGTCAAAGGTCAATGGTGACATTTGCAGAAACTTACCAAGTGGTGAGAAGGCAATGAACCAGCCCAATAGCACACAGCCGATGGCACTGGACATAAGCGGCCGACTCGGAAGACTTCCTTTAAAGGGATGATGGTGCGTTCGGATAATAAAGATGACCAGCGTTTGTGTCGTAAGCGATTCCAGAAACCAGGCAGTTTGAAACTGGGATTCATTGGCATCAAAGACCTGGTAGAATATGTAGAAAGTGATGAGGTCAAACACGGAACTGATAATACCGAAGACCACCATAAATCTCCTGAGAAACGGGAGATCCCAGTGCTGGGGGCGTTGAATGAACACTTGGTCAACACGGTCTGTTGGAAGGGTAACCTGGGAAAAGTCATAGATAAAGTTGTTGAGAAGGATCTGAACCGGCAGCATCGGGAGGAACGGCAGGAAAATGGCGGCGGCAGCCATGGAAAACATGTTCCCGAAATTTGAACTTAGACCCATCTGAATGTACTTCAGGGTGTTGACAAAGGTTGTTCTGCCTTCCATAACCGCGTCACTGAGTATCATCAGACTTTTTCTCGTCAGAATGATGTCTGCCGATTCTTTCGTGACATCCGTGGCATTATTGACTGAAATGCCTACATCTGCTGATTTGAGTGAGGGTGCATCGTTGATACCATCACCCATATAACCTACGGTGTGATGAGCCTGAAGGGCCCTGATCACGCGATTCTTTTGGTCAGGTGAGAACCGGGCAAAAAGTGTTGTCTCTGCCGCCCGCACCCTCAAGGCTTCATCGGAGAGACTACTCATGTCATTGCCAAGCATGATTCCGTTTACTTGAAGTCCAATCTCCTGGCAGATTTTCATGGCTACCCAGTGATTGTCGCCCGTGATAATCTTGACCGTTATGCCCTGATGATTCAGTTTCTGAATCGTTTTTGCAACGCCTGGTTTAGGCGGGTCGAGGAAAGCAACAAAGCCGACCAGGTGAAGGTCCTTTTCGTCTTCTTTGGTAAAAACAGAAGGGGGTTGTGCGACTTCACGTGTGGCAATGGCAAGGACTTTAAATCCTTCGCGGCTGAGATCTTCATAGAGCTTCGCGGGTGATTCGGACTCTTCAGCGGATGCACCACATACCTTCATGATTTCCTCCGGGGCACCTTTTGAAATCAGGATTGTTTTGCCCTGGTCATGCACCACCACACTCATCCTTTTGCGGTAGAAATCGAAAGGGACCTCATCGAGCTTTTCCACCCCGGTGACGGAAACCTTGTGCATTTCCAGTAACGCATCATCCAGGGGATTTTTCATGCCCGACTGGAAGCGACTGTTGAGATAGGCGTACCGCAGGACATTTTCGTCAGTTTCACCTTTTGAATTCACATATCGCACGAGCACAATCTTGTCTTGTGTGAGTGTCCCGGTCTTGTCGGTGCACAGCACATCCATACTTCCGAAGTTGGGGATCGCAGTCAGCTTCTTTACTATGGCGCCTTTTCTTGCCATGCGCAGCGAACCTCTGGCCATACTTACAGACATGATCATGGTAAGCAACTCCGGCGTGAGACCGACCGCCACAGCGAGAGCGAACATGAACGCCTCCAGCCAGTTGTGCCGCAGAACACCGTTGATCAGAAAGATGAAAACGATCAGGATTATTGTCACCCGCATCACCAGGTAGCCGAAATCCCGTACGCCCCTGCTGAAACTTGATTCTTCTGTCGGCGCAATCAATTTTCTGGCAATGCTTCCGAAATAGCTGTTCATGCCAGTTGCAATGACAACCCCTGAGGCGGAGCCGGTCACTACACTGGAGCCCATCAGCGCAATATTCGTCAACTCATCTAGCTCCTTGCCTGCCTCCAGCGTGCCGGTACCCTTTTCTACGGGGAATGATTCGCCGGTAAGTGCAGACTGATTAACAAAGAAGTCTTTGGCCTTGATGATCCTGAGATCTGCGGGCACCACTTTGCCTGCATTTAGATGCACCAGGTCCCCTGTACAAAGTTCATCGGAAAACACTTCACGGATCTTCCCCATCCGTGTTACTGATACTTTATTTCTCACCGTATTGCGAAGCTTTTCGGCTGCATCGTGGGCTCCTTTTTCTTCAAGGAAGTCAAGGACGGCGCTCATGACGACAATGCCTGCAATGATGAGGGCATTAATTTCGTCGCCAAGGCCAAATGAAATGAGGGAGGCAAACAGGAGAATAATCACCAGGGGGCTACGGAAATGACCAAGGAATTCCAGCACAAGACCGAATTTTCGGCTGGACTGAAGTTCATTGGGCCCTGCCTCTTTCAGGCGCTGAAGCACTTCGTCATCGGATAAACCGTTGTCTCTCGTTTTCAATTCCCTGATCAGGGTATTCAGATCAAGTGCCGCATATTCGGGCAAGCTGCGCATCGAGGCTTCTTCTTTGGGTTGCGGTCAAAATTTCGTAATTATTGAGGGTTTATGGCAAAAAATTTCCTGAGTCGTTTTCTGGGTTCATTATGGGACTCCCTGGACACAAAGGACATCATACTTAAGTACCTGGTAGTTATTGGTTCGGGCTTACTGGCTTTCTACTTCGACGAACTTGAAATTGTCAACCCCGCACTAAATACGTTTTTTATAATTTCCATTTCCGTTTTCAAGACAGGTTTCTTCATTCAACAAAGCCTTCGCAAAATCGGCGAAGTAGTCAATAAAAACGTGGCCTATTTCAGGTTTCTGATCTTCATGACCACCAATATTCTGATTATCATTATCTCATTTTCCATTGATTACTTCTGCCTGTACCAGGTGGATCATTCACATTTTGATGGTCTACCTGTAAGTGCCGACCATTTCCGATTGCTTTTTGAATTTGTGTACCTGAGCATGCTTGGATTCAACAATTTAGGTTTCTATGATGTCGTGCCTGTTAGTATTGCCTCAAAATCTCTGATCATGATGGAAATTCTTCTGTATTATTTTTCTATCATCCTTATTCTATCTGATTTTATCAGTCTCAGAGACTCCATCATTGAGGAAAGAATCCGGAAGCAGTCAGGGGAAGGGCAGCAAAAGATTGAATCTTAAGTCATTGCGGCTCCTTCCAGGTGTTCCTGCTCGACGATCCATTGACTGGCGTAGGAGATAAGGTCGTCAAGGTCAGGACTCCTTCCGTTCTGAACGTAGGCGCCGGATGCTATCATGCCCAGCAGAAGTCGCTTTGCAGGTTCGACTCCGGCAATAAGCCCCAGGCAATAGCCTGCGTTGAAATTATCACCTCCGCCGGTAGTCAACCTCGGTTCGGAAACCACCCTTCCTTTCATTTCCACATTATAACCCTTCGTAATGAGAATAGACCGGTTGAGGGGATGAATAAGGAGGCATTCGATTTTCATTTTCTCGAACAACGATTGCCCCATTTCCTTTATTGGAGGTGCTGGAGAACCTCCATTGAAAGACTTCCACAGGCTAATCAATTCGTTCTCGTTCACACCGAGCGTTACGCGGCCTTTGCCTGAAAACTCACCTATAAGATCCAGCACGGCTGTAATATCTTCCTTCGACTTTCTTGAAGGGTCGCAAAGATCAAACAGGAAATCACGATCGGCACCTTCCGGAAGAAATTGGACCACATCCTTTAACCATCCTCTCCAGATAGGCGTGGCTGATGCCAGGTTGGACCAGTCAACAAGCGCCATTAGCCTGCTTTGCCCGGCAATTTCCCTCAACTTTTGGAGGCCAAGCAGCGAAACTATATTCGCCCAGTCGTAATGGGCAAAACCCGAAAGCTCGGAGAATATGATCTTTCCGTCGCTGAACTCCAACGCCCGACTGATGCCCGGGGCAGACACAGGATGTAGCGTTATGTTCTTGTTCATCTTACGGAAGAGGGGATCCGGAATCCCGGCGCCTGCAGAACCCACGCAATGAACATGAACACCCATCGTGCCTAACGCTTCGGCGAGGATAGGGGCGTTACCACCGATCTTTATGGTGTGTGTAGTTATTTCGATCTGCCCGCTCTTCCCTGACAAATCGAACAGGTGTTCCGCGAAATCGTGAATAGTATCGTAATAAACGACTCCTCCGTCACGTGTACGGATACGAACTGGTTTTTCGAGGTAGTCAATGAATCCGTCAAACCCGGTGAAGACATGCGCCGTAGGCGGAGATTCTTTCAATCTCTCAAGAAGTTTGCGCACACTGATAAGGGTTCCACCGGCATTCATGAGTCATTCATTTTGTCTTGGTCTGACCGGGAGGAAACTGACTGAATATTTTCACAATTGCGTCTTTGAGAAGTTGCTCAGGCATTTCCCTGCTATCATCAAGAATGGAAACAGCCCATCCCCTCCAGACCAATGATTTATTGGATGCATCCATAAGGTCAATAAGCAACGACCCTTCCCGATACTCATAAAGATTCTTCTGGTTGGTCATCCAGTAAGAACCATAGTAGTATCCGTAGGGATCAGTTCTCACCATGGATTTATCTTCTATCACAATATGATAGTGTACAATAAGGTCGGGCTTCTCTTCCGTCAGTCTAAACCCCTTTCGCTGCAGTTCCTCGTCTACAGAAGACTTGATTCTCTTGTCGCTGAGCTCATTGTAATAAACCGGGTTATTTCTCAACTCAATGTCCTTGGAAGGAAGCCATTGATAGGTTTTGAAGTTGCTGAGACTGATATTCTTGTCGTAATCGGTCCTGACAATAATTTCATTGCTGCAGCTGATCAATAGCCAGGCGCCACACGAGATCCACAGAGGCAAATTGCGATTCATAGAACAATTAGTTTTTGTAACGGAACATTAAAACCATGCCCTCGAATTTCTTTAACTGATTTCCGGGGACAAAAAGTACTTTCCCGTTCTTCTCATGTACAAGTTCGATAATATTCTCCACTGCATCGGGCAGCATAGTGTATCTGCCTTTTGGAGGACGCAAATACAATTGATCACCTGCCAGATAGGCGCGGGTCTGCAATTCCTTCTCAACCAGCAATACATGACCTTTCCCTTCATTGGCTGCCCTCCACACATCCCGAAGCCCTATTGCCTTGTATCCCATGCCAAGATCGTCAGCCTTGCGGATGAGTTGTCTGATCTGTTGCTTGCGGAAGTTCTGGCAGAGTGCCCATACCTCTCTGGCAAGATGTTGAAAATGATTGCCAATTGCACTACCCGGAACAGAACCGATAATATGTGTTTGGAGTTTTGTGACGGACTGGAAGTCACTAACCATCCTTGACGTTCCGGAAAGAATCAGTTGCTGATCCGAATCATGGAAATAGGGCGCCAGGTAGGTATCCACATCCTTGAAAAGTGACTTCACCCTTATCTCGCTGACCACACTCTTGTCCTTCTCATAATTCTTTAAGCTATATCCGTACGACGTGCCTCTGGAAGTGCGCGCATACTCATACTCCTCCGCATATTCCAACGGGAGATTTCCGTCTCTGACTTCTTTCAGCGAGTCCGCCTCACCATGGAAAAGATGTACTGATTTCTTGGTGAGGACGAGTACATAATACGGCTTGCGGAATTGCATCAGGTAGTAGAGGTCCCTGGTTTCGAATGAGTCGGCAACTTTTATAATCTCTTCGACAGAGAATGGAAAATAGACCGTTTCTGACAGTGACGGTGATATAAACATGCCAATTCCTGGCGACTTGGTGAACAAATCAAGATTCTCGACTGCAGTTCCGAGTTTATCAAGCATCTTTTTCTTTTGGTCGCCACTGGCGTCTGTTCGGTCAAGCAAAGAGGCAGCTTTCTTCATTGACTTGCGCAACAGCTCGCCATGGTGCTTGCCTGGCCTTGGCGAAGCAGGCATGTCAAGGACAATGGACAGGCAGGGAACTCCTTTTTCACGTACAATGGCTTCGAACCGACTGTTTCCGGTTTCGGCGAATTCTTTTGATGCTTTCATAATAGAATGATGGCTGTACACGAAGCTACTTCTCTGACCCTGTGTGCCGTATGATCAGTATCTACCATGCATCTGATTTATATCACGCGAAAAAAGAGCCCTTGGCAGTAGTATAGCTTAGGGAATGTCAGTTCCCTGTGTATGAAAAAAATACTTGTACCAACCGATTTTTCGCCATGTGCGGAGTACGCCGCTGAAACGGCGATCGATATTGCCGAAAGAGCCAATGCTGAGGTGTTATTTCTTCACCTTCAGCCTGAAACCCCTGAGCCGGTCCATATTCCCCATACCGGTGGATGGTCCTCACACAACGTTCATGACCAGAACATGGAGATGGGGAGCGCCCGTCATGCCCTGGATCAATGGGTTGCCAAAGCAACTCACCGTGGAGTCGAGGCATCTTCGGCACTCGCTGTAAGCAAAGGTGGTGAATGGATCGAGGACTAT
>JBDHXU010000114.1:0-9732 GCA_039810905.1 Cyclobacteriaceae bacterium
TATTCGCTTCATGTTGTCATGGACAAATGTTCGGGACATCCCCAGGGGCTCGAAAATGTTTTCTCTTAAAAAATCTCCATACTTCTTTTTTGACACTTTCTCGATAATAAGTGCCAGGAGTGCGTAGTTGGAATTGCTGTACTGATATTTTTCACCAGGAGGAAATTCGAGCGGCTTGTTCTTAAACAGCCCGACCAATGTCTCAGGGGTCTGTTGCTCAAGGCTGGCAGTGTCATACGCAGGGAGATCGTTAATCTCGGGAATGCCGGAAGTATGCGACAAAAGGTGGTGAACGGTGATCTTATTCCCTGAAGGATAGTCCGGAATGTACTTCGAAATGAAATCGTCTGTTGCCAACAAACCCTTTTGCTCAAGGATCAAGACGGCCCCGGCTGTAAATGTTTTGGTAAGCGAGGCAATGTGAAAGACCGTATTGAGATCGTTAGGCACTCCAAATTCCAGGTTGGCAAATCCGTAAGCCCGATTAAATAGAATTTTCCCCTTTCTCGAAATCAGTATTCTCCCGCTGAAATTATTGGTTTCGGCATAAGGGCGAACATATTGTTCAAATTCGCCAACCAGTTCCTTTTCCTGGCTAAACGCGTCCTGTCGAGAAAGAAGGGCGAGCAGGAATATCAGGCGCGAGAATCTCTTTATAAGTATGTTGGCTAACATGATCCAATGGAAACCTCGTTTTCGGTCTTCAGTTACAAATTCGTTCGCGTTTTTTTCTTGATAAGGACTGTTTGTGCCGCCGTAAAACTCATTCCGCCTTCAGCACATCTACTGGATTGGTCATAGCCGCCCTTATGGACTGGTAACTGACGGTCATCAATGCAATCAACAATGCTGCACTCCCGGCGGCGATGAACGGCCATACCCCCAATTGAATGCGGTAAGCGAATGCCTGTAGCCACGTGTCCATCATCCACCACGCCAGCGGCACAGACAAAAAGAAGGCGATCATCACGAGCCCTATGAACTCCCTTGAGAACAAGACAACCACTCCCTTAGCAGAGGCTCCCAGC
This sequence comes from Cyclobacteriaceae bacterium, assembly GCA_039810905.1. Classification (GTDB taxonomy): domain Bacteria; phylum Bacteroidota; class Bacteroidia; order Cytophagales; family Cyclobacteriaceae; genus ELB16-189. Next base: position 1,029 of record JBDHXU010000114.1, read on the forward strand.
ACCTTTCTGATCCCCATCTCCTTCCTGCGCAAACTGACTGTGTAGGCCGACAATGCGAACAGACCCACGCAGGAAATGGCGATCGCGAGCTTTGAGAATGAAGAAAACAACTCACCGGAACGCTTTTCTTCCTCGTACTGCAACATCATGTTCTGATCAAGAAAATAGTAGTCAAAATATTTTTTCTCAGCCAACTTGACCCATTCATCTTCGATCGCCTTTATGGTCTGAGGAATGTTTTGGCCGGTCAGGCGTACGGCAATCAGGTTGGTGCCGCCGTTGTCGCGCTCGCAACTACCGATGGCCAGTGGTGTAATAACCTCGCGCATCGACTGAAAATGAAAATCGCTGACCACTCCTATCACCGTGAAATTCCATGTGTGCTCGCCCACCGTCCTGACCAATCTGCGACCTATAGGATCCTTCAGGCCAAAAGTTTTGACTGCTGTTTCGTTAAGAATCACTGACATGGAATCAGAGGTTTCTTTTGAGAAGCCGCGACCATCGATCACTTTCAACCCCATCAGGTCAACAAACTCGTCGTCGACCGTCATGGTGCGGATGTTCAGCACTTCATCCGAACCCACCGACTTCATGATCACCCCTCCAAAGTTCCGCGTGCCGAGTTCACCGCTCACTGCAGCAACGCCCCGGACCCCGGGCATTTTCCTGAGCTGCTCCATAAAGAAGGGCTTCTGCTGCTCGAGGTCCCAGGCGCGGTCTATCATCAAAACCAACTCCTTATCAAACCCTGGAGTGGTTGACTGTATGAAATGCATTTGGTCACGGACCACGATGGTGCAAGTGATCAGGATAATGGAGACGGCGAATTGAAAAACCAGGAGCCCACTCCTCAGCCAGGAGCCTCTCGCACTGCCCGACGTGGTGCCTTTGATGATGACTGCCGGTTTGATGCCTGACAAAACAAGTGCCGGGTACAAGCCGGCGAGTATGCCCACAACCAGTGCACCAGAAAGAAACTTCAGTGCAAGTGCTGCGCTGAGTTCGAAATGCAAACTTCGATTGACCAACGAGCTGAATCTTGGCAGTAGCATCCAGGCAAGCACGAAGGCGATCACGGTGGCCGCCATCGAAAGAAAGACCGATTCCATCAGGAACTGCGCCACAAGCTGACGGCGCAGGGATCCCACGACTTTCCTTATTCCCACTTCCCGCGCCCGCTCCGATGATCGCGCTGTCGCAAGGTTCGTGAAGTTGATACACGCGATCACCAGGATCAGCAAGGCAATCAATATGGTCGCATAAACATATTTCAGGTTGCCGCCAGGCGTGGCTGCATACGCCACGTATTGGGGATCCAGGTGGATTGAGCGCAAGGGCAGAAGGGCGTAGCGGTATCCATTGCCGGCCTTTTTGTAGTCGGCCCAGGAGACTTTCAGATCCTGTTCAATCTCCGCTGCCGCATAGCGGTCTACGAGTTGCGGAAATTTGGCCATGAGTTGATCAGGGTCAGCGCCGTGATGGAGTTCGAAATAAGTATGGGTGTCGAAGGTAGTGTAGTCGTTGCGCGACCAGTAGGATTCGGAAACCATCGATTGGATGAAGTCAATGCGCAAATGGGAATTCATCGGCATGTCTTCACAGACGCCTGTAACCCTGTTGTCCCCGAAGTCGCTGGACAACACCTTGTTGAGCGGGTCTTCGTCGCGGAAATATTTCTTTGCTATCGATCGGGTAATCACCACCTGCCTTGGACCACTGAGAGCCGTCTTCGGGTCACCCTGCAGCATCTTCAGATTGAAGAATGAAAAGAACGATGAGTCAGCCACTCCCCAATATTCTTCTTCGAAAGTGCGAATATCATTGTCGCTGGCACGGTAAGTAACGGGCTGTTTGCCTCCGCCAACCAGTATGCGGAGGTTGTTTTTTATTTCAGGGAATTCTTGTTGAGCTGTTGCAGCGTAAGAAGGAGGTGTCGTCGCGAAGTAGCTGATGTGATCCGGGTATCTTCTTTCGGCAACGAGCTTGAATATCCGGTCGGCCTTTGAATTGAGTTCATCATAAGACAGTTCGTAGCTGGCGTAAAGCAGGATGAGTGTGCACGCGACAATGCCGACAGTCAGCCCGAAGGTGTTGACAAGGGTGTACAGCTTCACTCTTGAGAAATTGCGTATGGCTACGATAAGGAGGTTTCGAAGCATTTTATGAGGGGGGAGACTCAAGTTAAGGAGTTAAGGGAAAAGAGAAAAGTGAAGAGGGAAGAATGAAGAATGAAGAATGAAGAACGAAGAATGAAGAACGAAGAATGAAGAACGAAGAATGAAGAACGCATTGCACGCCGAAGCCTTTGGCGTAGGAGGGAAGAATGCGTCGCCCGTCGGATTGTTAAGTAGTGAGTAGTAAGTTGGACAACCCAGAACCCGAAACTCAGAACCCGTAACTCGAAACTCGGAACCCGAAACCCTAACCAACCTGATAATTGAGTTTTAGTTAAATTGAACATGGATTCTTAAAAGTAGTGTGATGAAAATGCCTCAGGAAATTCTTGGCTATTCGCAAATTGAATATCTCAGTGTATTTGTTTCCTTTTTGTATGCTTTCATCGTAGCCGAGTTTTTTACCGGATGGGCAAGAATGTTGCGCAATCGCCATTCTATTGTTGTTGATGCCGGCCATCTGCTCTACTCCATAATATTCTTCTGGATTCTTATCCTCAATTGGTTTGCACTGTGGAGTCAGATGGAATTCCTGGTGCGGGGATTCCATTATTTTGTACTGGTTTGCATGCCAATCGTTCTGGCCTACTTCGCTGCAGTACTGATGTTCCCGGATTTTGACAAGGAACATGATTTGAATAGTTATTTCTTGAAGAATTTCAAGATGATCAGCATAACCACTTCCTTATTTATTCTCGTCAACCTCGTCATTGCGCTGATGCTGGGAACTGCTTCCTTAACCTCTGTCTCTACTATCGTGCGAATCATCAATCCGACACTCCTGCTTGTAGTTGGTCTTTTTGATCTGAGGAAATGGATCATACCGGTCGGGGCTATCATGGCCATAGCATTGTTGGCCGGCAGCCTGATGATAGCAATGGGTTGAGGGAAGAATGAAGAACGAAGAATGAAGAACGAAGAACAAATGTCATTCACGATGGATCCGCCTGATATTGACAGCCTCGCCAATAGTCAGAAGCCAGAAGCCAGCAGCTGAGATTGATTGACCAAGCCAGAAGCCAGTGCCTAGATGCCAGCAGCTGGCTCAAAACCCGTAACCCGAAACCCCGAATCTTTTTGAGGTGGATCAACCAGAAACCAGAAACCAGAAACTAGAAACCGTCCCAATCAACAATCTACAATCATCAATCAGCAATCGTCCCATGCAACCTTTCACCCTGCGGGCGCTCCTTGGTAAATAATATCTCCACCGCGCTGTCACCTTTGGCGCAAAGCGGAGTATAGGCTAAGAAGCAACCCCCACTGCCATGTTGAGAAACTACCTCCTCGTTACCTTCCGGAATCTCCTGAAAAACGGCGCCTACTCGGCGATTAACATCTCGGGACTAGCGCTGGGCATTACATGCTCGATTCTGATCATGCTCTGGGTGGCCGACGAAAGTTCCTTCGACAAATTCATTCCCAAGGCGGACCGCCTCTACCAGGTATGGGTAAATGCCCATTTCGACGGGAAGATTAACTCGTGGACGTCCGTTCCGCTCCCTACCTACGAGGCGATGAAGACGGCCGATGCCAATATCGCCCATGCGCTCGTCACCGACTGGGGTGGCAAACACCTTGTAGCTGTAGATGAGAAGCGGATGAACAAACAAGCCTACTGGGTGAGCGAGGAATTTCTGGAGATGTTTGAGTTTCCACTGATCGCCGGCGACGCCACGAAGGTACTGGACGAGCCGGCATCCATCGTCATCAGCGAGTCCACCGCCAAAGCGCTCTTCGGCGACCAGGACCCGATGGGGAAAATCGTCCGCGTCGACAACCAGTGGGACCTTACGGTCACTGGCATCCTGAAGGACGTCCCCTCTAATTCATCTTTTCAATTTGATTTCCTCATGCCCTGGAAATACCGCTATCAAACGAGCGACTGGGTGAGGCGCAACACGACCAATTGGGGCAACTATTCCTTCCAGGTGTTTGTGGAACTGAACGACGCAAAAAACAAAGACGCCGTGGAGAACAGCATCCGCGACATGCTGGAGAAACACGGCGAAGACAAAGAGATGAAGCATGCGTTCTTCCTTTATCCGTTGCTCCGCTGGAGGTTGTACGGCAACTTCGAGAACGGCGTGGAACAAGGGGGGATGAGCGATTACGTTCAGCTCTTCACCATTATCGCTGTATTCATCATCGGTATCGCCTGCATCAACTTCATGAATCTCGCCACCGCACGGAGTGAACGGCGCGCGAGGGAAGTGGGCATTCGCAAGAGCGTCGGTTCGCGCCGGTACGAGCTGATGTTCCAGTTCATCGGGGAATCGATGATTATTGCGCTGATCGCCTTTGTGATTGCTGTCATTGCCGCACAACTCTTGCTGCCAGCCTACAATACACTGGTGGAGAAGAAGCTGTTCATCGATTACGCCAGCAAGGAATTCTGGCTTTATTCGGCAGCGCTCATATTTGTGACGGGCCTGGTGGCTGGAAGCTATCCTGCATTTTATCTCTCCAGCTTTCAGCCGGTGAAGGTGCTCAAAGGGAAGCCCACGGTAGGAAAAGGAGCGAGTTGGCCACGAAAAATCCTCGTGACTTCCCAGTTCGGCTTCTCCATCCTCCTGATCATCTCCATGTTCGTCATCTACAACCAGATCCAGCTGGCCAAAGGCCGTGACATTGGCTATTCGCAAGACCGGCTCATTACGGTTTCCCTGAATGAAGATTATCACAAGAACATACGGCAGATCAAGCTCGAACTGCTGGCCTCCGGAGCCGTTGAATCGGTAACACGTGCAAACAGCGCCATCACTGAAATCAACTCGAATAATTTCCTGGGCTGGCCAGGCAAGCCGGATGAGCTGAAAGTGATCTTCACCACCATTGTCACGGATTATGACTGGGCCAAGACCATGGGGGTGAAGATGATTGAGGGTCGTGATTTTTCCGAGGAGTTCAAGAGTGATTCGCTGGCGATATGTGTGAACAAAGCCGCGATCAAGGTGATGGGTCTCAAGGACCCTATCGGCACCGAACTTGATCTGTGGGGCAAGAAGAGGAAACTCATCGGCATTTACGATGATGTGCTGATGGGATCGCCTTACGACGAAGTGAAACCCATGTTTGCCGTTCTCGACGACTGGTGGGGTTCATTCTCCATCAGGCTCAGTGAAGGGCAGGATCTTCAGGCGTCGCTGAAGAAAGTGGAAGAGGTATTCCGGAAATACGGGCCTGAGTATCCCTTCGAGTATGCGTTTGTGGATGTTGAGTTCCAGAAAAAATTCACCACCATCAACCTCACCAGCATGCTGGCCAGCTTGTTTGCGATTCTGGCCATTGTCATTACAGGCCTTGGGCTGTTCGGGCTCGCCTCCTTCACCGCCGAGCAACGCATCAAAGAGATTGGCATCCGGAAGGTACTCGGTGCTTCCGTATCGAGCCTCGTGAATCTTATCTCGAAGGATTTCTCGCTGATGGTGATCGTCGCCTTCCTTATCTCGGCGCCGCTGTCGTGGTGGGCCATGACGAATTACCTCGAACGCTATACCATCCGGACGGAGATTTCCTGGTGGGTCTTTCCGCTCACAGGCGCGATCGCCCTGGGCTTCGCCTTGATCATCGTGAGCACGCAGGCGCTGCGTGCGGCGCATTCAAATCCTGTGAACGCTTTGAGGAACGAATGATGAAGGAAGAATGAAGAAGGAAGAAGGAAGAATGCTTTGCCCGCCGGCTTGCCCGCCGTAGCCTAAGCGGAGGAGGGAGCCTTGGCGCAGGAGGAATGAAGTGAAGAATGAAAAGTGAAGAGTGAAGAGTGAGTCTTTGTCTGACCCGGGAATTTATTCATCTGGTTGCACTTTAACCCCAGAGGGTTACAGGTTTATAGCTAACCGAACGTTCCATCCTCATCCGACCCCATCGGGGTCGAACATCCTGGTAATCGTTAAGCTCTAGAGTTTGAGGAATGAATAAGACTTTGTTGACCAAGCCAGAAGCCAGTGGCTAGAAGCCAGCAGCCGGAGTCAAGTGAAGAACGAAGAGTGAAGAACGAATGTCATCTACGATGAATCCGCCTGATATTGGCGGCCTCGCCAAAAGCCAACGGCCAAAAGCCAGCAGCTTAGTTGAGTGTAGTGGTGGATGAAGGCCAACTCCCTTCACTCCGTTCTCAACACCTCCGCAGCATTAACACGTGATCCACGAATGATCACTACGCTGGTGGTCGCCATGCAAATCACAGTGAGCGACAGAAAGGGCAAAAGATAAAGTTCGGCTGTGAAAGCTGTGCGGAAGGCAAATTTGTCGAGCCATTGTTCAACTGAGTACCACGCAAATGGCAAGGTGACCAATGCGGCCAATAGAAGAAGCCTGATGAAATTGGACGACAGTAGTCCGATGAGGCTCTGCACCGTTGCCCCCATGACTTTCCTGATGCCTATCTCCTTACGCCTTTGCGTAGTCGTAAATGCTGCCAGTCCTATCAGTCCAAGACAGGCAATCACAACTGCCAGTGCGGAAAAAGCTCCAAACAACTTTTCGAATTGCTGTTCCTGTTTGTATTGTGCGTCAAAAAAATCCTCAAGGTATCGGTACACGAAAGGGTTGCCGCCGAAATGATGCTTGTAAAGCCTTTCGATCTGCACAAGGGCCTGTTGCGTGTTGCCGGTGAGTTGGATGGAAAACAAATTGTAGTTGACTTCCTGAGGCCGGAACAGCATCGGCATATAGGGTGACCGGAGTGAATTCCAATGAAAGTTCCGGATGACGCCACGTATCGCGAAGGGCTCACTGCCGTTAATGCGTATCCTTTGTGCCAGGGCCTGCTCCGGGGTTCCCAAACCAAACTTGGATACAGCCGCTTCATTAATCAGGACTGACTTATGATAGTCTGTACGAGGATCCCAGGTGCTTCCCGAAATCAGTTTCATGCCGTAAGTCTGTATGAAGTCGGTATCTACCCACACCACGTTGATCGGTTCGCGGAATTCGTTTTCTTTCTCGCGGCCTGCTATCTGGACACCTGCGACAAAATTAATACCGCCGCCCGGGATTTTTCCGGATGTCGCAACGCTCTTCACGAAGGGAAGGCTCCGGACTTCATTCTTGAAACTGACCATGCGCTCTGCATGCTCCTCTTCGCCAAGTATCTGCGGACCATTTACAATCAACATTTTATCCATCGACAATCCTTTGTCGCTCTCCCGCATGTACTTCATTTGTCTGTATATCACAAAAGTGCCTATAATCAACAGCAGGGAGGCGCTGAACTGAAAAACCACCAACCCATTCCTGAGCCAGAGACCCTTGCCCCGGCGACCTGCTTTGTCTTTGAGGGCGTCCGCAGTCCGGAACGAGGTGAGGATAAACGATGGATAGAATCCGGAAATGCAGGACCCGCCAGCAAATAATGCTGCCAATCCCAGCCACATGCGCCCGTCCGAAAAGTCCATCCCGATTGATTTGCCTGTCAGGGATGATAATAGCGGCATCAATGCTGCTGCGACAAGCAATGCGCACACTACGCCCGCAAAATTCAGTGCGGCGGATTCCAGCATAAATTGCGTTATCAACTCCATCCGTGACACGCCAATCGCTTTTCTGATTCCCACTTCTTTTGCCCGTTCTCCAGCCTGTGCAGTCGACAGGTTGACGAAATTGATGAAAGCGATTGATAGGATGAAGAGAGAGATGAGCACGAGGAAATAAAGGCTCCTCAGATGGTCATTAGGTTCATTCAAATCCGTCGAAAGGTTGATCTGACGCAGCGGCTGGTAAGACAATTTCACACCGGCGGGTTCGGTACCGGTATGGTTGTCCATGAATTTCTTTGTTTTCAAGGCGATTGCCTGCGGGTCGACACCGTCCCGGAGCTTGATAAAAGTTACAAAGTCGAGCGCGGTCCAGTCCGCCCCAGGTTCACGGTAATACTCAAGTTGCAGCAGGTCATGCATGGACAATAAGAAATCAAACCGGATGCTGGTGTTCTCCGGTACCTTGCGGATAACGCCTGTAATGGTATAGTCCCTCTTGCCCCAGTCCAGTGTAGACAAGTGCACTACCTTCCCGATCGGGTCGGCGTTCGGTCCGAAATACTTTTCGACCATGCTGGCCGTTAGCACCATCGAGCCTGGCCCATGGAGAGCGGTAGCCGGGTTTCCGCTGCTGAAAGGAAAATTGAACACGTTGAGAAAAGAGGAGTCGACGAACAGCACATTCTCCTCTGCGAAGACCTGTAGTTCTCCGTTCGCGTCCGGGTAGGATATCAGGGCCCTGTCGCCGTACAGGGGATGTACCCGCACCACGGAACTCACCTCGGGGAGCTCTGCGGCAAGGGCAGGACCCACGCCAAAGCCGAAATGGTCGAACCAATCGTCATGCAGGTTCTTTCCGTATTCGGTGAAGGTGGCGCGGTAGATTGATTCAGCATCCTTGTGAAAGTTGTCATAGCTTAGTTCAAAGTCCACATATTTCCATATGAGCAGGCAGACAGCAAACCCTGCAGAAAGTCCGACAATGTTGATGAAGGCATACGCCTTCCTTTTCAACAGATTCCTTAATGCCAGGTTGAAGTAATGCTT
>JBDHXU010000115.1:0-9713 GCA_039810905.1 Cyclobacteriaceae bacterium
CAACACGCTGTGACGATGCGGTACTTCTGTTTCGATGCATTATTGCAGCAGGAGGACTGGTTGACTCCGGCTTATGTGGGGATCGATGAGAAGGGCCGAATAGCGTACCTCTCCGACCAGGCGCCTCCGGAAGGCATCGCGATGGAGGCAGTGAAGGGATTTGCGCTGCCCGGTTTTCAGAACGCCCACTCACATGCGTTTCAGTATGCCATGGCAGGCCTGGCAGAAACCCATCCCTCAGGCACGGATGATGATTTCTGGACCTGGCGTGAGGCGATGTATCGTACCGCCCTATCGGTAGATCCTGACCAGGCCGAGGCGATTGCAGCCATGTTGTACAGTGAAATGCTTCGCGTCGGATACACCCATGTAGCTGAATTCCATTACCTGCATCACGACAAGGACGGCAAGCCGTATGCGAACCTCGCAGAAATGGGCGAGCGCATGGTAGCAGCTGCACAAACAGCCGGCATCGGCATCACTTTAGTTCCGGTCTTCTATCAAAAGGGGGGATTTGGCGTTGACCCTCAACCACGGCAGCGACGGTTCATTTCGAAAACCACGGATGAATACTTCAGGCTGTTGGAGGCTTCATCGGTGATAGTTAAGAATAATGCCCATGCCAGTCTTGGGTTCAGTGTTCATTCACTCCGCGCAGTGACATCCGAAGACACCATCAAAACTTTCAACAACAGTCCTAAAGACATACCCTTCCATATTCATGTCGCTGAACAATTGAAGGAAGTGAGTGATTGCATTGCACATACAGGGCAAAGGCCAATGCAATGGTTGCTCAACAATCTTCCTGTAAATGAGCGGTTTCATATGGTTCACTCCACGCATCTTGATGACCAGGAATTGAAGGGCGTTTCAGCCTCAGGTGGACATGTTGTACTGTGCCCGTCTACGGAAGGTAATCTTGGAGATGGGTTCTTCAGAATGAAGGAATACTGTGGCGCTGGAGGAAGGTGGTCCATCGGCACAGACAGCCATATCGGCTTGAATCCAATGGAGGAATTCAGAATGATTGACTATCGCCAGCGCTTGCTTACGCATCATCGCAATACATTTCCTGGAAACGCAGCACAGTACATGGTCAATGAATCAGTCCTGTCCGGGAGGATGGCCATGAATATGCGTCATCGCGAAAATTTTGCAATGAACCAGCCATTTGATGCACTGGTTGTTTCGTCATTGTCACCATTACTTGCTGGTTCATTGGCAAACGTCCTGTCCTCCATCGTCTATGCCTCCGATCCTTCCATGTATGAGGGCACGATCGTGAATGGCAACTGGGTGGTAAGGAACGGCACACACTCCCGGGCTGCATCTATTCGTCAAAACTTTCTCAAGGCGATCCGCGCATTGGGAAATCGCTGATACCGATTTCCTTAAGCGGTATAGGAGCTATTTCTCTTTTTCCGTAAATCGTAAAGCCTAACATTAGCCTTATGAAGCGATTACTTTTTATTCTCGCCGCGCTCGGTCTTGTACTAAACCTGACAGCGCAGAAAGCGAAACCCAAGACAGAAACCACCCCGCCAAAACTTGATGCCGGACTGTATAAAGGCTTGAAGTGGCGGAACATCGGACCCTTCCGGGGAGGGCGCGCCAACGCGATTTCCGGTGTGGTGGGCAATGATAATCTCTATTACGTAGGGTATACCGGTGGCGGTGTGTCCAAAACCGAAGATGCCGGCATCACCTGGAAGAATATCTCTGATGGCTTCTTCAAGGTTGGATCCATTGGTGAAATTGCTGTGAGCGAAAGCGATGTAAATGTGATTTACGTGGGAAGCGGCGAGCACGCCGTGCGCGGAGTAATGACTTCTTATGGAGACGGCATTTACAAGTCGACCGATGCAGGCAAGACCTGGAAGAATATCGGTCTTGAGAAATCAAGACATATCGCTGATATAGCTATCCACCCTTCCAATCCCGATATTGTATATGTGGCGGCGCAAGGACCTGTGCACGGCCCCGGCGGAGAAAGAGGTGTGTATAAATCAACAGACGGCGGTCAGACCTGGAAGCGAACTTTGTTTGTGGACGACAATACGGGTGTAGTTTCCCTGAGTATGGACATGACCAATCCAAGGATCCTGTATGCCGCCACCTGGCAGCATCGCCGTTATCCATGGAAGGTTGAAAGTGGCGGCCCGGGCTGTGCCATCTGGAAATCTACTGACAGCGGTGAGACCTGGTCGAAGATTGTTGAGGGTCTTCCCAAGGAAATGGGAAAAATCGGCGTAGCCGTTTCGAGAGCCAACCCCAACAGGGTCTATGCAATTATTGAAGCGGAGAAATCCAAGGCCGGCCTCTACCGTTCTGATGATGGGGGAAAGAAATGGAACCAGATGACCAACGATCAGGCCATCACCGCCCGGTCATGGTATTACATGGAAGTTTTTGCAGACCCTACAAATGCGGATGTAGTATATGTGTTGAACGCACCGGTGATGCGCTCCATTGATGGAGGAAAGTCCTTCCAGAATGTGCAGGTGGGACACGGAGATACGCACGATCTGTGGATCAATCCAAAAGATGGCCGCAACATGGCCCTGGCTGATGACGGTGGAGGTGAGATCACCTTCAATACCGGTAAATCCTGGTCCACACTGGGCAACCAGGCAACAGCACAATTCTATCGTGTGAATGTCGACAACCGTTTCCCCTTCTGGGTATACGGCGGTCAGCAAGACAACTCATCGGTGATGATCAAGAGCCGCACAAACGGAATAGGCATCACTGACAAAGACTGGGAATCAGGCCCTGGATGCGAGAGCGCCTACATCGCTTTTGACAACCCTGACGATCCTCAGAATTTTTTCGGCGGATGCTATCAGGGTATCATAGAAGTGCTCGATGCGAAGACCGGTGAGACGAAGGATATCATGGAGTATCCTGCCACCAATCTCGCCTATGCGCCCAAGGACATGAAATACCGCTTCAACTGGAATGCGCCATTCATTAATTCACCCCATGATTATAAAGTGATGTATCACGCTGGTAACGTGCTCTTCAGGTCATCCAACGGTGGCATGAGCTGGGATGTCATCAGCCCGGATCTTACGCGTAACGACACCACCAAGCAGCAGAAGACAGGCGGACCCATTACCAATGAAGGAGCCGGCGGTGAGAATTATAATACGATCTACTATGTGATCGAATCGCAGCACGAGAAAGGTGTAATCTACACCGGCAGTGACTGCGGTCTGGTGCATCTCACCAAAGACGGCGGCAAGAGCTGGACCAACATCACGCCTCAGGGGCTGCCTGAGTGCCTCATTCACTCCATTGAGGTGTCACCGCATGACAAGGCAACTGTCTACATTTCCGCCTCCCGCTACAAGTTCAACGACTATTCCAATATGACTTATAAGTCCAATGACTACGGTAAGACCTGGGTCAAGATCGGAAACGGAATAGAGAATGATGATTTCATCAAGGTGATTAGGGAAGACAAAAAGGTCAAAGACCTTCTGTACGCCGGAGCAGAACGAGGCTTCTATGTTTCATTCAATGGCGGAACCAGCTTCCAGCGTCTCCAGCTCAATCTCCCCATCGTACCGGTGACGGATCTGATTATCAAGAACAATGATCTCCTTGCAGCAACTGCCGGGCGTGCATTTTGGGTTCTTGATGACCTTGGAGCCATCCAGCAATCAAAAGGCGAGTTTGGAGCCGCTGCAGTCAAACTGTTCCAGCCTAAACCAACGTACAGGTTGAGCGGCCCTCCTGCATTCCTTGCCGCCATGGGTATTGAACTGCCAGGGATAGGCCAGAATCCATCTGAAGGCGTGGTGTTTGACTACTACCTGAAGGAGAAGGCGGACACGAACAAGGTGACACTTGAAATCTCGGATCTGTCTGGCAAATCCATACGCAAGTATTCCAGCAAGAAGGATGAATCTTTCAAGCCTTATCCCGGCGGTCCTCCGGCACCTGTGGTCATCCCTTCCGAAATGGGCATTAACCGCTTTGCCTGGGATTTCAGATCGGAGCACCTCACTGACGTGCCGGGGGTCTACATCATGGGTGATTATCGCGGCAGAAGGATGCCTCCCGGAAAGTACAAAGCCAGGATGACGTTCAAGGGAGAATCATCAGAAACCGAGTTTGAAATTCTGGCCGATCCTAACCTGAAGGTCACGGCTGCAGACTGGACCATGCAGCAGGAAACGTTAAACCAGGTGGAGAACTCACTCGAGGAACTGAACAAATCGATCAACAGCATGAGGAAGGTGAAGAAGCAGATCGAGACCTACAATGATGTGATGAAGAACAATCCGGATGTGAAGGATATAGTAGACAAGGGTAAGGAACTGAATAAGAAGATCGACAAGTGGGAATCCAATCTCATCGAAACCCGGTCCAGGAACTTCCAGGATGTCATCAACTTCCAGAATCGTCTCAATTCGGAGTTCTTCCAGCTTCGGAATTCACTGGATGCGCATGACCCGCGTGTAACACAGGGCGTAAAGGACAGGCTGCATGACATTCAGATGGATTGGCAAAAGTCGAAACAGCAAATGACTGAAATAATCCAGAAGGACATTTCAAATTATAACAAGATGTTCAAGGACAAGAACCTTCCGGCATTGATGACAGAAACGAAGGAAACCGTTATTAACAATTAATCAACCCATCGCACCCGCTGTGTCTTCCCGACCAGCGGGTGTGGTGTTTTAAGAAGACTATGAGAATAAAAGCAACCTTTATCATCCTTCTCCTGGCCGCAACAGCCTTTGCGCAGAAGAAGAATCAAACTGCAACGGCATCGGCAGGTGTCACGTTTGATCAGTCTCTTTACTCGGGAATACGGTGGCGGGAACTCGGTCCTTTCCGGGGCGGAAGGTCTTGCACCGTAACGGGTGTCGTTGGCGACCCTAATACCTACTACTTCGGGGGTGTTGGCGGTGGTGTGTGGAAATCAAAAGATGCTGGCCAGACCTGGATGAATGTTACCGACAAGTATTTCGGTGGTACTATCGGAGCGGTTGCTGTTGCACCGAGTGATCCCAACGTCGTCTATGTAGGTGAGGGCGAGCAGACTGTCCGGAGCAATGTTTCATCTGGTTGGGGTGTATGGAAATCTACGGACGCCGGGGATAACTGGAAGTTCATCGGTCTGAAAGAATCAAGACACATCAGCCGGATAAGGATACACCCGACCAACCCGGAACTCGTGTATGTTGCGGTAATGGGTGATCTGTGGAAGTCGTCAGACATGCGCGGGGTTTACCGGAGCAAGGATGGCGGTACCACGTGGGAAAGGATTCTATTTGCGAGCAAAGATGCGGGTGCAGGCGACCTGGCTTTTGATCCCAACAACCCCAGGATCATGTATGCGGCCACCTGGAATATCCACCGCAACGGCTACCGTATGGACAGCGGCGGACCGGATTCGAAACTGTGGAAGAGTACGGATGGCGGCGATACCTGGGAGAATCTGTCAGATAAACCCGGAATGCCCAAAGGGACAAATGGAATCATTGGTGTAACGGTATCGCCCAAGAACTCTAATCGTGTCTGGGCCATCATCGAAAATCTTGAAGGCGGCGTCTTCCGCTCCGATGACGCGGGCAAGACCTGGACGCGCGTTAACCAGGACCGGGCACTTCTTCAAAGAGCCTGGTACTATTGCAGGATCTACGCCGACACCCAGAACGAGGATAAGGTGTGGGTGATGAATGTAAGCTATGGTGTATCCTCGGATGGAGGAAAGACATTTGAATTAAAGAATGCACCTCATGGCGATCATCATGATCTGTGGATTGATCCGCTCAACAATCAGCGCATGATTATCGGCGACGATGGCGGCGCCCAGGTCTCCAACGACGGGGGCAACAACTGGACAACCTATCACAACCAGCCGACTGCGCAGTTCTATCGCGTAACAACAGACAACCAGTTCCCTTACCGGATCTATGGCGCCCAGCAGGACAACACAAGCGTCCGCATACCTCATCGTACGGATGGAAATTCCATCACAGAGAAAGACTGGGTGGCATTGTCCATCGGCGAAAGCGCACACCTGGCGCCCGATCCTCTCAACCCTGACGTCATATTCGGCAGCGACTACAAAGGATATATGTCAATGCAGGACCTGGGTACCGGTCAGGAGAGAAGTACGAATGTGTGGCCCGATCTCCCGGCCGGTTCCGGCGCTGAAGTGATGAAATACCGCTTCAACTGGAACTATCCCATCTGCTTTAGTCCGCATGATCCCCGCAAGCTTTATGCGGGCTCCAACCACCTGCATGTAACCTACAATGGCGGCCAGAGCTGGGAAGAAATTAGCCCTGACCTGACGCGGAATGAACCTGAAACGATCAAGTCATCCGGGGGTCCTATTACGCAGGATAACACAGGAGCGGAGTATTATGCCAACCTGTTTGTGATTACTGAATCTCCTTACACGAAAGATGAAATCTGGGTGGGATCAGATGATGGACTTGTTCATGTCACAAAGGACGGCGGCAAGAACTGGGCAAACGTAACACCTCCCATGTCACCAAAGTACAACATGATGAATTCCATTGATGTGAATCCATTTGTAAAGGGCGGAGCCTATGTGGTGGCCACTTCATACAAGTTTGGTGACACAACTCCATATATCTACAAGACTGCGGATTACGGCAAGACCTGGGCGGTGATCACCAATGGAATCCCGAAAGATGAACATGCGAGGGTCGTACGCGCAGATCCCAAGCGGCAGGGTCTCCTCTACGCGGGCACTGAAAGAGGAATGTGGATCTCATTTGATGACGGCGCCAACTGGTCGAAATTCCAATTGAATCTTCCTCCTGTGCCTATCCATGACCTTGCCATTAAGAATGACAATCTCATCGCTGCTACGCACGGAAGAAGTTTCTGGATGATTGATGACCTCACCCCGCTTCATCAGTTGTCAGCCGAGGTTGCTTCCCGCACTTTCTATCTCTTCAAGCCCATGCCCAGTTACCGCATGCCTGGCGGTGGAGGTTGGGGAGAGCCTAATCGCAAACTGGAAGGAGAAAATCATCCTGGTGGAGTGATGGTGCATTACTTCATTGGGGCAGTGGATGAGAAGACGGAGGCACGTATGGAATTTCTGGAGATGAACGGTACGGTAATCAAGACCTTCTCCAATAAGACAAAAGAGAGAGGAGACATGCTTACCATTAAAAAAGGTGGGAACCGTTTTGTTTGGAACATGAGATATCCAGGATACAAGACTTTCCCAGGAATGGTGTACTACGGAAGCCCGAACCTGGGACCCAAGGCTGTGCCGGGCAAATACAAAGTGAGGCTGACAGTGAACGGCCAGTCTGTTGAGCAGGAATTTGAGATTCTGAAAGACCCGCGCATCAAGTCAACCCAGGAGGACCTCCAGGCTCAGTTCGATTTTATTGTAAAAGCCAGAGACAAGGTAAGCGAGGCCAACCAGGGTGTTATCGACATCCGCAAAATCAAGCAGGACCTTGGATACCTGAAGGACAAGATCGGTTCAGACCCTCAGTACAAGGACTTGATGGATGCATCCAAAAAATTTGAGGATCAACTCACCGAGATTGAAAACAACATCCATCAGACCAAGAACCGCAGTGTTCAGGATCCGCTGAATTACGGCATCAAACTCAATAATCGTCTTGCGCACCTTGTAGTGGAACAGGGAGGCGGTGACTTCAGACCCACTGCTCAAGGCGAGGCGGTAAGACAGGAGCTGACTCGCAAAGTAGATGCAGAACTCCAGAAGCTCCGCACGGTTATAGACGGCAATGTCGATGCGATCAATAAGATGATCAAGGACAAGGGAATCGAGATGATTACCCTGAAAAAGCAGGCTTCGGAACTTTAGAAATCCGTCAGCTTCTCGTCTGGACGGCAAAAAAGGCGGTTGGTCGACCGCCTTTTTTCATTGGTCGACACCTTCGTGAAAATAAGGTCACATCGGGCTGACATTAGTATTAATGTTCAGTCATGAAGACCGCAGCCTACTTTCTTCTTTCAGCTATTTTACTGACCTCGTGCAGGGACTGTGCGGATCCAACTTATTATCAGATAAGGACCAAAACTCCTGTGCCGGAGAGCTCATGGAAATGCGATTTTGTAGCTGTAGGTATTGGAACCTGCTACAGTTTCCAGTCGCCGCCACAGATCGTTTTCTCCGATTCCTGCAAGAACTACCTGCTAAGCCAGGTCCTCAAAAAAAGTGATCTGGTTAAATACCAAAATCACTAGTCCTTCCACTTCCAGTCACCCGCGAGCGTCAGGGGTTCCCTGAGGTTATTGTCAATCATGAACTGACGGGTGGTTTCGCTGTCCATTTTCATGGCAGGAAGCTTGTCTGCATTGGCTACTGCATACAGGAGCATGGTTCCAAACCGTACGGTGTTGCGAAGATGTGTTTCATTAACCAGCTTGAAGTCGTCACAGTCGGAGTGATAGCATCCGTAAATGGACCTTTCCAAATTACTGTGCATACCAAGTACGGGCACCCCTTCCAGCATGAAAGGCTGGTGATCGCTATGAAGACCTGACTGGTTGGTGAATTTGTTCTTGAAGATGGTATCGACCTTCTGGATGGCCTGGCCCACAGTCTTGTAAAATGTGGTGTCTTCCAGTTTCCCTCCGGCATTGATGCCAACCGGGTTTCCGGTCATATCAAGGTTCATCATGTACTTGATGCCTTCGATGGAGCCGTCCTTAACGGCTTCATTCACCATATAGCGCGATCCGAGGAGGCCCTGTTCCTCGCCCATAAACATGACAAACTGAACTGTTCTTTTCGGCTGCAACTTGTTGGCCATAAAACTGCGGGCAATATCCAGCACAGAAAAGGAACCAATACCGTTATCGATGGCGCCGGTAGCCAGATCCCAGGAATCCAGGTGGCCGCCGATGACGATTCTTTCGTCTGGGAATTCGGAGCCCTTAAGCGTGGCAACCACATTTCTGGCCTTGATAAGTCCGCTTTGGTTGGTCATGGTGATGGTTGCGGAAACCTTCTTGTTCTTTTGAAGCTTCTCCTTCAACGCCATGCCAGTTTCCTTACCGATGCATACCGCAGGAATGGGAATAAGTGCGCCGGTAACGCTGGCGGTGCCGGTTAACAACACACCGTTACTAACCTGGTTGATGATGATGACCCCTTTGGCGCCTTCGCGGATGGCAATGGCAGTCTTCTCGCTGCGGTGAAGATTGTGACTCCCTTTGTCGCTGCCATCCAGTAGTCCGATGTAAATGAGAACGATCTTGTCCTTGGCTGCCCCTGGTTTGGCCTGATAGTCCGCCTCCAGTCCATTACCCAGGTCGACTACTTCAGCTGTTACGTCTGCCTGAACCGGTGAATGTCCTAGCGTTACAGCAGGAACTTTTTCTTTGTCAATAGTGACGCTGATATTCCCGCGCGACCAGGCCTCCACTTCAAAGTCCTGAAATTTGACGTCGGTGAATCCGTATTCCTTGAATTTGTCAAAGGTGTATTGCTCTGCCTTGTGACCATTCTCAGAGCCGGTGAGCCTGTGGCCAATGGTGGATGTTGCCTCTTGCAGGGTGGAATAGGCTTTTGAATTCTGAAGAACCTCCTGGTTGATCCTTGCAAAGGTTTCATCAAGGGTTTCTTTTTTCGAACAAGCGCCCAGTACCAGCAAGGTCAGCGCAACGGGGAAAAGACGATTGAAGTGGACTTTCATGATGTTTGGGAAAGGCGCGAAGTTATATAAACA
>JBDHXU010000116.1:0-9698 GCA_039810905.1 Cyclobacteriaceae bacterium
TAAGCCAGACTTAAGCCAGACTTAAGCCAGACATAAGCCACCTATAAGCCAGCCACAAGCCAGCGGTATTACAGAACCATTACAGCCGCAAGCCAGCCGTATTACAGCGGCAAGCCAGCGGCATTACAGAAACGCGGAGCGTTCGACCTGAATATAATGGTAAGTTGTAAGTAGTGGTTGGTTCGTTATAGGTTGTTGCCGAAATCACCCGATCAGCAAATCGACAAATCAACAAATCGACAAATCACCAAATAATCATTCGTATCTCAGTGATTTTACCGGATTGGTAGCCGCTGCCTTAACGGATTGGAACGACACGGTCAGCCACGCAATAAGGATGGCAATGGCGGCACTGCCAACAAAAATGAGCGGACTCAAATTCGTGCGGAATGCAAAATCCTTCAGCCACCAGTTCGCCACGTACCAACCTAGCGCAACTGCAGGCACAATGGCTATCAGCACCAACCGGGTAAACTCGGTGGAAAGCAACACGGTCAAAGAATACGCCGACGCACCCATGGCCTTCCTGACCCCGATCTCTTTAGTTCTTTGTTCAGTCGAGAACGCAGCCAGGGCAAATAATCCCATGCAGGCGATGAAGATGGCCAGACCTGAAAAGAGCGTGAAGATATCCCTGAGTCTCATTTCGCTCCGGAACAGTGAGTCAAAACTCTGATCCAGGAATTGATATTCAAAAGGTTCGCCGGGCGCCATCGTCTTCCAAAGATTCTCAAGGTCCTTCACCACGGCATCCGCGTCGCCGTTGTAGCGAATCGAAAGAAACCGGCCCTCATTCGTCAGCCGCATCACTACAGGCCGCACTTCTCGCTTAAGCGTTTCGAAATTGAAGTCCTTGAGGACACCAACAACTTTAACTGTCGTTGGCTTCTCTCCATTGAAGTCAACCAATTCCGTACCTATCGGATTGGTGAGGCCATATTCGTGAACAGCAGCCTCATTGATTACCGCCGCCAGGGTGTCCGACTTGAACTCTCTTGAGAAAAAGCGGCCCTCCTTCATCTGGATTTTCATGACGTCAAGGTGGTCCCAATCGGCGTAATAAAGTCCAACGAGATGGTCACTATCCTTACCCTTCTCCCTCACCACGGTGGTATTGTCCATGCCAGGAAACCGGTTGTTAGTGAAGCTTGAACTTTCCACACCTGCAATATTTTCTGCCGACGTCTTGAAGGCGGACATATTGGTACCCAAGCGCCGCATGCCCGTGATGGTCACCACGCCATTCTTGTCGAGTCCAAGATCGCGGGACTGCATGTAGGTAAGCTGCTGGTACACCACCATAGTTGCGATAATGAGAAAAGTTGAGATGGCAAACTGGAATACCACAAGTGAACTCCTTACCCCTCTGCTCTTCATACCGGCTCTCACCTTTCCTCTCAGCACTTCAATCGGACTGAAAGATGTGAGGTAAAACGCTGGATAACTTCCGGAGACCAAGCCCACCATTATGATCAGACCTACTGTGGCAATTACAAACCAAGGGCTGATCAGGGCTGAAAAATCAAGGGTCTTGCCGGTCAAGAGATTGAAATACGGCAGGGCCAGGAATCCCAGGCCAACTGAAATGACAACTCCTGCAAAACTGTATATGAACGACTCTGAAAGAAACTGCGCCATCATTTGCGAGCGCAGTGAACCGAGGGTTTTGCGCAGCCCAACCTCCTTTGCCCTTCCAGCAGAACGGGCGGTTGACAGGTTCATGAAGTTGATGCAGGCCAGCAGCAGGATAAATGCACCCACGCCGGCAAAGATGTACACGTAGCGGATATCTCCGTTGGGCTCCAGGTCATCGCCAAGCCCTGCATAAAGATGAGAATCAGTCATCGGATAAACATAGTAACTGTATATCCCCCCCTGTTTTCGGAAAGTCTCAAGGCTTACACCCAGGCCTTCCTGAAGTTCTTTACCCACGTATTTCTCCACCATGTCTTCCAGCTTCTTGTTGATGGATGCTGTCTCAGTAGCAGGCGTCTTCTTGAAATAAGTCTGAATGGAATTCCCCGTCCATCCCTGGAAATACTCCTTCTCAACCGTGATATAAGAAATGACCGCGTTGTAATGAAAGTGAGAATTCGAAGGGGCCGGCGCAGCAATCCCAGTCACCTTGATGGCTTTCTTATCGACACCGATCACCAGTGTTTTGCCGATCGGATCCTCGTCGCCGAAATACTTTCTTGCCATAGCCTCCGTGAGTACGATCGAATTTGGTTCACGCAAGACCTTCGCAGGGTCGCCCTGAATGAGCCTGAAGGTGAAGAATTGAAAGAAGTTGGAATCTGAATAGAAGATATTGTTTTCGGTAAAAGACTTCTGTTCATAGCGGAATGCCACTCCCGTCGAATAACCGACTGGCATAACCCTCACATATTCCTCAACACCCGGGATCTCTGTCTTCATTGCAGGGCCTAAGGGAATACAGGTTGTAGTGGTGGTGATCTCCTGACCTGCGATCTTTCCATGCAGTGCTACCCTGTAGATGTCTTCATAGCCCTTGTGGAACTTGTCGTAACTGAGTTCATCTGCTACATAGATAAAAATCAACAAGCAGCAGGTCATCCCGATGACGAGCCCGGACAGGTTGATGACTGAAAAGAACTTCTGCTTCAGAATATTCCGAAGCGCAACTTTCAGGTAGTTCTTGATCATGGCTTATGTTTTACTTTGGCGATATGACGCTAAAACAGCAGGCCGAGTTGCGTTCTGAAAATATATTTCCGGGACTGTAACTTCTACTCGTCTCTCAGCGTCTTAGTTGGATTCAGCATCGCCGTGCTTACCGTCTTATATCCAACCGCCATGATAGCGATCACCAGCATGGCGATTACTGAAACAGACAGACTGAGCACACCAAGCTTCTTGTAATATTCCCAGATCGCATCCATCAGCCAGTCAGACCCCAGGTATCCAAGGGCACCGCCCGCAACGGTAGCTATCCCCAGACTGATGACAAACTCGCGGTTAATCACCTGCGCTATGTTCGTCACGGATGCACCATGTACTTTGCGAACGCCAATCTCCTTCATCTTTTTCACGATATTCAATGAAACGAGCGTAAAAAGCCCTATACCTGTCATGAGCGCACCGAAGAAGCCAAGGAAGCCGAACATGATGACCACGTTGTCGTTGATCTGATTCGTTTCCTGCAGTTCATTGTCGATCATCTGGCCGGCATACTGAGCGTTGGGGAATACTTCCTTCCATTTCTTCTCCATATAGGCGTTGACTTCAGCCATCTTGCCGGGTGCCGTCTTGACAATCAGCTGTTGATATTTGGATGGACTGGTATATCGCACCATAAGAGGTTGTATGGGCGCCCAAAGTGCTCGCGCATAGACATTGCGCACGACGCCGATTACATACAATTGAACGGTATCCATCCATACCACCCGCTTTCCTATCGCGCTGTCCCTCCAACCGAATTGCTTGACAAATTCTTCAGTAACCAGCACTGATTCTTTCCGGTCGGTTTCAGAATCCTTGTTGAATCCCCTGCCCTCCAGGAGTGTCATGTCCATGGCCTCCAGGTAATGATCCCCCACATCCATGATGTCAACCTCCTTCTCTATGGATTCGTACTTGACTGGATCATTATAAAAACTGGTAGCGATGTGATTCTTCGTACCCGCGATGATTTCAATGTCTTTGTTGGTAACCAGCGCGTCTCGATAAGCATTGTACATGCCTTCATTGTTCACCCAGGCTGATATAACTCCATGAGTGGCAAAACCGAGGTCGTAGTTCTTTTGATACTTGCCGTTGTCGTAGAATCCGACGGCCATGATGATCAGCAACAGCGAAATAAGGAACTGCCCGAACAACAGCACGCGTGTAAACCAGTTGGTTCCTCCGAATCGTGCCTTCCCTTTCAGTATACTCACGGGCTCAAATGAGGTGACGTAGAAGGACGGATAACCACCAGCGATCAGAGCGGTAATAACGAGTAATCCCGTCAGGAAGAGCAGGAAACCCGCATTTTCCCTGTAGCTGATATGCAACTCCAGCCAGGGCCACAGTGAGTCATAGGCCGGTACCAGCCACTCAGCCAGTAACAGTCCCATCAAAAGTCCAAAGAGACACAGCAACAGGTTTTCGCCCAGAAACTGGAAGATCAGTTGCTTCCTCATTCCGCCCATTACCTTACGGATGCCAATTTCTTTCAGTCTCCTGCTGGAAATGGCGATGGAAGTATTGGTGAAATTGAAGCAGGCAAGAAGAAGGAGCATGCCCGACATGATGGCGGGCACTGTTACCGCCTCATCGGGAATGCCCCCACCAAGGTAATCGCTTTGCAGTCGCGGGTTGGCACGATTGCGGCGCATGGCGCCATAAAAATTCTCGAGGTAATATTCGGTGATTTTGAAGTCTTCCCTGACTTTGTTCTGGGGTTCAATATATTGCTGCAACTGCTGGGTAATCCCTGTCACCTTGGACGGATCGTCAATTTCCAGAAACAAGGCATGGGTCCACCGCTTCCAATTGGTTTCAGACAAGTCAGGGTCCAGATTGATATCCCAGTAGTTGTCCAGATGCATGATCACCTCCGCATGGAAGCTTGAATTCATCGGAAGCTTTTTGAAGACACCGCCTACTTCAAATTCCTTGGGTCTACGAACGCCATCTTTCCCCAGAACGATCTGGGTTAAGGGTTTCCCTACTGCATCTTCGGTGTTATAGTATTTCCTTGCTACTTCATCACTGATCAGCACCTTACCACGATTAAAGAATTCATTGGCTGTGCCATACTTGAATTCGTAGGTAAACAGATCAAAGAAGGCAGAGTCAACAAATACGGTTTCCGTTCCAAAGACCTCGTCGCCAATACGCACATCCGTGTAGGACGACATGTACCTGACCACCTTGCTGACCTCCTTGAAGTTCTGCCTGACATAATTAGCCAAAGGCATCGGTGCCATCCCATAGCGATCGCGCTTTCCCTGGAATTCCCTCCAGAACTGAACACGGTAAACCCTGGCGGCATTCACCTGTGTGCTGTCCCAGCCATTGCTATAGTCCCAGTTCAGGTAAGCAACCACACAGCATGCAATGGCCAAACCCATTCCAAAAATGTTTATGAAGATGAAGACTTTGCTCTTCATCATACTGCGAAGGGTGATGAGCAGGTAGTTTTTTATCATATTGAAATGTTAACCTGCTTAAGACCAGATCAGTCGCGGCAAGGTTGCATGGAAAGGCCAATAATTATGCCATCGCGCTAAATGCGTATGAAAAGCATTATTGTAATTGAGAGTGTACAGTTGCGTACGGTCAGGTGTACAGAAATTGTTTCTGGTTTCTCGTTTCTGGTTTGTTTTTGCAGGACTACAAATAGCAAAACCCGCCCGATTCAACCATGAATAAAACCGGGGCGGGTTTTGTGCTAACCTAAACCTAAACTATGAAGAACGCATTCAGCAGCGCTGGGCTCTGAATTCTTGACTGATCACCTGATCAGATATGGAAATGTTCCTTGATATTTTCTGTGACCACCTTGCCGTCGAAGAGGTTCACAATGCGGTGCGCGTAGTTGGCATCATAAGGTGAGTGCGTTACCATCACGATGGTGGTTCCTTCCTCATTCAATTGGCTCAGGAGTTTCATCACCTCTTCACCATTGGCCGAATCGAGGTTACCTGTAGGTTCGTCAGCGAGGATCACCTTCGGTTTTGCCACAATTGCCCTGGAAATAGCCACCCTTTGCTGCTGACCACCCGACAATTGCTGCGGGAAGTGATTGCGGCGGTGCATGATGTTCATCCTTTCCAGCACCTCTTCCACGCGCTGCTTGCGCTCGGAAGCGGGCACTTTCATGTACAAAAGGGGAAGCTCGACGTTTTCGAATACTGTCAACTCATCAATGAGGTTAAAGCTCTGAAATACGAACCCGATGGATCCTTTTCTCAGTTGCGCACGCTGGCGTTCGCTGTATTTGGAGACCTCATGATCACCGAAAAAGTATTCTCCATTGGAAGGATTGTCCAGCAAGCCGAGGATATTCAGCAAGGTGGACTTCCCGCATCCGGACGGGCCCATGATCGCCACGAACTCACCATCCTTTATTTCCAGGTTGATGCTGTTCAGCGCCGTGGTTTCGACTTCTTCCGTCGTATAGACTTTCTCCAGATTCTTTAAACGTATCATAGCTGCTTTTGTGGTTTAGATGAAATCGGGGACTATTTAGTTTTAGTAGTTTACCTGTTATTATTCAAAACGTTACAAGTCATTAGACGCTTATTTTGTCAAATGGTTGCATCAATTGAGGATTAATACCTCATTATTGCCGAAGTTCTCATAAGACGAAGTAATTACCCGGTCACCCGGCTTGAGGCCTTCGAGCACCTCAAAGTTCTCTGTATTCTTCCGGCCAAGCTTGATATCTCTGCGGACTGCCTTATTCTCCTCGGTGAGAACAAATACCCAGTTTCCGCCGGTATCCTTGTAGAATCCGCCAACAGGCAGAAGTAATTCTTCAGAAGATTGACCCAGTTCAATTCTCAATCTCAATGACTGGCCACGGCGAATTCCCTGAGGGGTTTCACCGTCAAAGTTCATATCCACTTCAAACCGACCTGCTGCTATGGTGGGATAGATATAGGTGATGATAAGACTATAAGTCTTTCCGGCAAAATCAGTTGTGGCGTGAAGGCCGGTTGTAATCCGCGGCAAATACAATTCATCAATGGGTACGCGGACCTTATAGCTTCCCACAATATCCACCTGTCCCAGGCGCTGGCCCATGTTGACCGCCTGACCAATCTCCCAGTGAGGCGTTGACAATTGTCCGTCAATGGGAGCTTTGATGTTGAGGTTGTCAAGAATCCTGCGTACAGACTCGAGGTTCATGCGCATGCGGTCTTCAGAAATATCAATATCCCGCAATTGATTGATCCTGTTCACAGAATCCTTCTGGTACACTTCATAAGTGATCCGCCGACGCTCCACGTTGTATTTGAAGTCTGCCTCCGTCCGCTCAAAGTCCTGCCTTGAGATCAATTTCTTTTCAAGGAGAATCTTCTGTCTCTCATACTGAGGTCTGAAGATGGCCAACTGATTATCGATCTGGGCCAGCGTTTGACGCTGATCAAGGTCATTCTTAATAATGCCAAGGCGGGTGTCCCTGGATCGGTTTATGCTTTCTACCAACTGTGCTTCCTGCTGCAATACTGCGATCTCCCTGTTCAAATTTGAGATCTCGATGATCATGTCTCCCTTCTTCACCATAGCTCCGCTTTCGCGGATAATTTGCTTGATGTTTCCACCTTCAATTGCATCCAGGTAGACGGTCCTGCTGGGCTGCACCTCTCCGGTCTGAGGAATGAATTCCTGAAATACGCCGCGCTGAACGGTCGAAATGGTAATCTTCTCCTTGTCGACTTTCAGGCGTGAACGACGGTCTGCAAACAACAACTGGTAAGAAACGGCAATTACAAACAGGCCAATACCGCCATAGGTGGCGATCCTTTTCAGTGTCCAGGTCTTTTTCTCAATCTTCTTATCCATTCAAAAAGTAATTAAAACGGCCCCTTGGCAGTCACCCACTCATTGCCAACTACCGTGCCACAGGTGAATTTCAACGGAAAGCGATCTTTTTTGTGGTTTATTCGTTCAAAGCTGAACGGGTATGTCCGATTGCGGACGCATCTTTAGATGCCTGAAGCGCTTCAAATGGCCCTGTGGAGCCATTCTTGAATTTTCTAAAAGCGGTATCAAAGTTGCGATTCCGGACACGATAGCCCCAAACCGAACATGTTATGACAGAACAGAAACATGGCAAGATCCTGATCATCGATGATAATGAGGATCTGCTCAAGGCAGCCAAGATGCACCTCAAGCGCCACTTTGCCCAGGTGGACATCGAGAAGAACCCGGAAGCCATTCCGTCCCTCATGAGCAACGAAGACTACGATGTGATCCTGCTGGACATGAACTTCACAAAAGACGTCAGCAGCGGCAGCGAAGGCTATTATTGGCTGGAGCGGATTCTCAAGATCGACCCCAGTGCTGTGGTGGTTCTCATCACGGCCTATGGCGATGTGCAAATGGCGGTGAAAGCCATCAAGGCCGGGGCCACCGATTTTGTGCTGAAACCATGGGAAAATGAAAAGCTCCTGGCAACCCTGTACTCATCCATGCGGCTGAGGGAGACACGAGATGAGGTCGAAAACCTGCGTATCCAAAACCAGGAGATCAACCAATCCATTAACCAGCGTTACCAGGAAATTATTGGCCAGAGCGCAGCGATGCAAAGAATATTTCAAACCATTGACAGGGTAGCTCACACTGACGCCAACGTTCTGATTCTGGGTGAAAACGGAACCGGGAAGGAATTGATCGCAAGGGCCATACACCGCCACTCTTCGCGCTCAAAAGAGTCCTTTGTGAGCGTTGACCTTGGATCCATCACGGAGACACTTTTTGAAAGCGAGCTCTTTGGTCACAAGAAAGGATCTTTCACCGATGCAAAGGAGGACCGGCCGGGCAGATTTGAAATGGCAAACGGCGGTACCCTTTTTCTCGATGAAATTGGAAACCTCTCCATGCCTTTGCAGGCCAAACTCCTGACCGTACTGCAGAACCGGAGAGTATCGCGAGTCGGTGCCAATAAAGAAACACTGGTCGACATTCGCCTGATTTGTGCCACAAACCTGCCTTTGTATGACATGGTGAAGGAGAACAGGTTCAGACAGGACTTGCTTTATCGCATCAACACCATTGAGGTCGAAATTCCGCCTTTAAGGGAACGGATGGAAGACATTCCATTACTCTCTGCTCATTTCCTCAAGCATTATGCAGAAAAGTACAACAAGAATGTCAACAAGATAAGTGACGGTGCAATGAGCAGGATGCACAAGCATCCCTGGCCCGGCAATATCCGTGAACTGCAGCATGCCATTGAGCGCGCAGTAATCCTCTCAAACAGTTCCGTGCTTCAGCCGGAGGACTTTAATTTCAATACCACTACAGGAAAGGATGCAGAACAGCCTCTCAACCTGGACCAGTTTAACCTGGACGAAGTCGAGAAGCTGCTTATCCGCAAAGTGCTGAAGAAATACAACGGAAACATTACCCAGGCTGCAAGCGAACTGGGCCTGACCCGGTCTTCCCTATACAGAAGACTGGAAAAACATGGGCTTTGAAACCGGGAAATCCAACACGACATATACACACCAATAGACCACCGCATTGCCTCTCGCCAGTAATTTCAAATTCAAGATCGGGTTTCGCACCTTTCTCATCGGCGTATCGATGGCATTGTTTGTCTATATGATCAGTCAGCCAAACATGATCTTTGCCGCAATTCTTACCGGCGGGATTATTATAGGTCAACTGATTGAACTGAACCGCTTCACCGCCCAGACCAATCGCAAACTCACCCGCTTCCTGGAATCCGTGAAGTACTCGGATTTCATTTCCGGTTTCAATGCCGACAACAAGCTGGGAGACAGTTTTAAGGATCTGAACGTCGAATTCAACCAGGTGCTTGAGGCTTTCCGAAAAGCCAGATCTGAGAAAGAGGAGCACTGGCAATACCTCAATGCAGTTGTACAACAAGTGCGAACCGGCATACTGAGCTTTGATCCGGACGGCAATGTTCAGTTGGTCAATGCCAACGCAAAACGATACCTCGGCGTACAGAACATCAAGAATATTTCAGAAATCGGCGAAAGGAATCCTGCCCT
>JBDHXU010000117.1:0-9472 GCA_039810905.1 Cyclobacteriaceae bacterium
TAGCGCACTCCCACCTGACCCTGCCAGCGTGAGCTGAACTGATCGATGGAGTAGGTTGATGCCGGCTGAACGAAGGTGTACGTCGGAGCAGCCGTGGATGAAGCACCGCGGCTTGTCCTGATGCCTATATCAACGGAGCTGTTGAGCGTATTGGGTGTAAAGTAGTATACACCCCAGTTTTTGTTCAGCAGGTTAGTGAAGTTGATCATATCAAAGCTCAACTGAAGGGTGTTCACTTTATCTCCCACCCTGAAATGGAAGTCGTGCATCAGGCGAAGGTCAGCCTGGTTGTTCCAGGGTGTTCTGGCACCGTTGCGTTCGGCGTACTGGCCGCGATGCGTGCTCAGATAGGGATCGTTTTTGATAAACGCATCCAGCGCAGTCCACTGTTGGGCAGCAGTGGTCGTGGTTCCATCTGCGTTCTTGAGGTCAACCAGGTTGATCTGATCGGCAGATGCCGGAATGAAAGGGAGGTCAATCTGCTGACCATTCCGGGTCAGGTTGTTGCTGGATGTGATTGCATACGTGTAAGGTGACCCCGACTGGCCGGTGAATATCAACGAAACATAGCTGGTTCCTTTTTCAGACCATTGCATCTTGTATTGCACGGATGCTACAATCCTGTGACGGATATCAAAGTTCGAGTACGTTAATGCAGGATTGTTGGGGTTAAGCGCCTGATTCAATTGCCAACCTGACTCGGGAGAGTTGCGGATACCATTGAGAATGTCCTTTGATTGCCCATAGGTATAGGCAGTCATTACGCTAAGACCCATCGGAAAGTCCTTAGTCACTTTCGCAGTCAACTGGTAACGGCTTCCCTGGTTGGTGTTGGTGATCAGATAAACGCTGGAGAAATTGTTGCTCACCCTGTTACCCGTACCGGTAGCTGTTGTGGAAGCGAGGTACAGTGGCTGCTGTTTGTTCACATCATTGGGTGCGTAGAACACTGAATCCTTCAGGTTCACCTGCTTAATCATGACATCCTTGATGGTTTGGGTATACAAAGCTTCAAGGGTAACGTTATATCCGCCCGGCAATTTGAAATCCACTGCAATGTTGCTTCTCCACATTCTGGGCATCTGGAAATTCTTGTCCAGCACATCCAACTCCGTCCTGTTCTTGGATCCGTTGGCAGCAGCGAATGCCTGGTATTGAGTCGGATCTGTTGGTATAGCAGTTCCTGCTTTCGGAGGATTGAGATCCATCGCTCCAAAGCTCACACCGTTGTTTACGTATCCGTAACCGAGCCATGCAAAAGGAATCCTTCCAGTGAACAATCCGGATCCACCGCGGATAACGATACTCTGGTCTCCCTTCAGATCGTAGTTGAAACCTATCCGCGGTGATACATAGAGTTGGCTGAAGTACTTGTTCCCGATCTGAGGAATGGGTGTATCATAGGTATAAGTAGTACCATAGTTGGCTGGATTTGCAGGGAATTTTGCCTGTCCGTCCACATTCGGGCCGGTGGGAAGGACGGTCATGTCGCCCCTTAGGCCATAGGTAATTCTAAGCTTATTGTTAATTGATAGCTCGTCCTGCGCATAGAAACTCAACATTGCGATATTAAAGTTGGCAGGTGACGAATTCAGGTTCGTTTCCCGCGTATTATCCACAGGATTGTAGAGCGCCCGCATGCGGGAAGCATTATCCGCCAGGAAGTTTGCCAGACTGGAGTAATCATAACGGCCGTTCCACGAATTAATGAAATTGTACTGGATGTTGTAGAATTCATTGTGCGTGCCGATCGTGAAGTTGTGATTCCCTGCGAAGAACTTGAAGTTGTCAGTGAATTCGAAAGTCTTCTGGCGCATGTTGAAAATACCTGCCTCGCGGTTTGTGCCAATCAAAGCTCTTCCGCCCCCGATGCCATTGATCTGAATCTGCGGGAAGATCACATTGCCAAGCGGGTTACGCGAGTCTTTGATATCGGTGTAACCCAGGATAAGGCTGTTGCTGGCTGCATTGCCAAATCTGCTCTTGAATTCAAGAACCGTGCTGGTATTGGTGTTCTTCTGAAGGAAATCATAGTTGCCGAACTGGAACTCGTTGGTTGATCTTTCCAGGTTGGTAGCTTCTGAAACGACGGTGTTGTTGCGCAGTGCGATACTGTGGTTGTTGTTGATCTTCCAATCGATCCGATTAAAGAACTTCTGACTCTTGGAGTAGATATTATAATCCGTTGTTGCACCTGGATCATAGCCACCCGCAGGGTTGTACTGGCTGACCGGCATGCTTAAGAGCTTATTTGTGATCTGATCGGCGATTGCAGTTGTCATGAAGTAGTTGGGTGCACCGGCAGGAAACAGCAGCGGAATCTGACTGTGCGTGATCTCTTCATTGGTAAACCAGAACAGCTTGTCTTTGATGATGGGCATGCCCAGGCGAAAACCGGTCTGGTAGTCATAATAGGATGAATTCAAGGAACCGTCACCCACCTTGTCGGCGCCTTTGTAATTTCCAGTGATGGTGTTGTTGCGGCCAAACATGTAGACGGAACCCGTAACGTCGTTTGTTCCACTTCTCGAAACTGCATTGATACTGCCGCCGGTGAAGTTTCCAAGAGACACATCATATGGAGCGATTTGAACCTGCACTTCCTGGATGGCATCCAGGCTGAAAGAGTTGGTGCGGGTGCTGCTGCCAGGCTGGTTGGCAGTTCCTGAAATTCCTCCGAGAGATGGGCTGAAACCAATGGCGTCATTGTTGACTGCGCCATCGAGGGTTATATTATTGTAGCGGAAATTCGTTCCCGCGAATGAGTTGTTGCTGGATTGCGGCGTCAGACGGGTGAAGTCAGAAAAGCTTCTTGACAAAGTGGGGAGCACCTGGATTTGATTCTTGCCAACACTTGTGCCGGTACCGATTTTGTCAGTCACTTCTGAGGCTACACCCACCACCACCAGTTCGTTCAACTGCTGACTTTCTTCTTTGAGCACGGAGTTCAGGACAAATGTCTCACCCAACTTCAGATAGAGATCTTTCTGGCTTTCCTGAATGTACCCAACAAAGGAGATGGTCACATCATAGGGACCACCGGGAGCAAGGTTTGCCAGCGTGAATCTTCCTTCATGATTGGTTGCCACGCCGAAAGTAGAGTTGGTGGGCTTGTATATCAATTGAACCGTGGCTCCAGGCAGCGATTCGCCTTTGGAATCCACGACGTGGCCTGTAACGGCGCTGGTCGTTGTTTGGGCGAAACCCGCAAAAGGAGCAGAAAACAAAGTCAGGATCAGAATTAAGTAAAGCGTCTTTTTCATCTCTTCAGATTTGACGCAAAACTCCCACCCTAGTATTACCCTAGCTGACCGCGAATGTTATGGAATTATTAATTGAAGCCTTTTTAGATCCCTTCCAATTCGGCCACATTTTGGGTGATCCTACTTGAGGTCTCAATCAATAAATTGACTCTCAATAATTTGGACCCCATTACGACGTAACATTCCCCTAAATGCCCCTTAACAGACGTAATTTTTAGGTAATTCTCGTGGCCGATCCAGGCTAAAAATATTTTTCACAACCCGTGACCCTTTTTCAACGGTTTGTGATACTATTAGTGAGTAGGTGGCTCCTGCACTTGCAAGTGAGGGTGTATTACAGCAGCGTTTAGGGAATAATTCTAATAATTTGAATGGATTCGAATTATCTAATCAGTTCAACACCTAAATAAGCTCATAAACGCAATAAATAAGACCTGAGAACGGAGGATGAACGGTCATACAACAGTGCCATCACAGTCACATCTTACGTACATTCAATACAGATTCAATACAGCAATAAGACAGTACTACCCCTCTGGCTATTCAAGGGGATATTCTTTCCTGATGATTCAGGTGATACCTGGTGCAGCAAATCAATATGCTCCAGGAAATAAGAGACTAATTGTACCCTCTACTTACTGATGGGAACCTTGGTGAGCAGGACTTTAATGATGTCTGTGGTTTTGACATTATCCGCCTCGGCCTCGTAGTTGAGAATGATCCTGTGGTTCATCACATCCCGGGCCACCTCTTTGATGTCTTCCGGAAGGACATAGTCCCTGCCCTCCAGGTAGGCAGCCGCCCTTGACGCCAGGTTGAGATTGATGCTGGCCCTCGGACTTGCGCCAAACTGGATGTATTGTGCCTCGTTGTCCAGTTTGTATTCCTTTGGTTTGCGGGTCGCGGTAACCAACTCGATTATATACCTCTCCAGTGATTCAGAGATTTTCACCTTGTTCACTTCCTCGCGGATGGCAAAGATGTCTTCCTTGCTCAGCACTGTGTTGACTGCAAAACTGAACTGCATGTTGGATATCCTCCTCATGATCTCCAGTTCCTGATCCTTGGTGGGATAGTCAACAAATACTTTCAGCATGAAGCGGTCCACCTGGGCTTCGGGCAACGGATAGGTGCCTTCGTTTTCCACGGGGTTCTGCGTGGCCATGACCAGGAAAGGCTTGTCCAGTTTGAATGTGGTCTCGCCGATCGTTACCTGCTTCTCCTGCATGGCTTCGAGCAACGCTGACTGCACTTTGGCAGGAGAACGGTTGATCTCATCCGCGAGGATGATGTTTGCGAAAATAGGACCCTTCTTCACTTCAAACTTTCCTTCCCGCTGGTTGTAGATCATGGTACCTACCAGATCGGACGGCAGCAAGTCAGGGGTGAACTGGATGCGTGAGAAATCCAGGTGAAGAACCTGCGACACAGTAGATATGGTAAGGGTCTTGGCCAAGCCGGGTACCCCTTCCAGAAGAATGTGACCGTTGGTAAACAAGCCAATAAGCAGGCGATTAACCATATATTCCTGCCCCACTACCACTTTGGCCACTTCAGAATAAACCTGCCTGATCTTCTGCCTATGCTCCTGTGCCAGTTCTGTTGTTGTGTCAAAAGCCATAATCCTGGATTACTATCTTCAAAAATCTCCGCAATAATAGGGATTTGAGGGTTAAAAACGGCTAGAAGTTGCCGGGGGTTATCCTACCGGGATAAGTGGTAAGGCGGTGCTATTCATCAAAGGACAGGATTTCCACCCCACGGGGATTCATCAGAAAGGAATTGACGATGTTCTGCACCATGCGATTGTCCTTCCCTGCCTTCACATATTGCCTGGCGGAATCAAGATCGTCGATCTGGGTTTCAGTATCCAGGTAACCGTACCCGGCATAAATCCCGTTCTCTACCAAAACCAGCGACCGTTCCTCGCGTACCCTTCCCCGTCCTATGATGGCCACAGTTTCACCGTCCCCAAAGAAGCTGTCTATAGCCTTTTGAACCCTTTGGTTGTACTTCTTTTTCTTTTCCTTCCCTTCACATGCGCCGCCGCACGTGCCGGACTGGTGTGCATAGCAGGGACCTTTCGCTGTCTGCAATCCTGACAGCTTGGGACACAGGTCATACGTCTTGACTTTCTCCCACAGAAAATTCCATGCGTCGCCCTTGTAGCTGAAGGTGATGAGGGGATGCGTATTTCTTGCCACTGCGTTGATCACAAAACGATGATAACCGTTGCGGTCTTCGTAATCATAAATTCCCCACTCCTCCGTTCTGAATTTCTGTGCCAGGTTATACTTCGGCCAGAGTCTTCTGATTTCCTGCGCTTCAAGAATGAGCGCTATTAACTCACTGCCGGTGAGTTCATAACTGATATGGTGAATCTCATTGCGGATGTTTGACCTGTTCCATTCACGGGCGTCGCCGGAGAAGTGTCCTGCCATTCGCTTCCGGATATTGATGGCTTTGCCCACATAGATGACCTGCCCATTCGCATCATGAAAGTAGTAGACGCCTGCGCTGGCGGGCAGTGTCTCATACTCCTCTTTGGGGAGATTCGGAGGGAGGATGGTTTCACCGGAGTTTCGCTTCAGGGCCTTCGCAATCACGCCTTCCATGTCGCGCTTCAGTAAAATGTCAAAGATCTTTGCAGTCGCTTCTGCATCTCCTCCCGCGCGATGACGTTCATGGATATGGATACCTAAACTCTCCGCCAGCCGTCCGAGGCTGTAGGAGTCCAGGCCCGGGATAATCTTCCTTCCCAGCCTTACCGTGCAAAGCCTTTTTGCGGACCATTGAATTCCTGCGTCTTCGAATTCCTTCTTCAGGAAACTGTAATCGAAATGTGCATTGTGCGCTACAAATACCCTGTCTTTCAGCCAGCCGTGGATTTCTTTTGCAACCTCTTCGAAAGTCGGTGCGGTGCGCACCATGTCATCGGTAATACCGGTGAGTCCGGTAATGAAATACGGCACATTTCGCTCCGGGTTGATGAGGGTGCGGAATTGGTCTGTGATCTGCATTCCATCGTGGTGGAAGACGGCAACCTCCGTTACCCGGTGCCGACCGGCGTATCCGCCCGTCGTCTCGATGTCCACAATGGCATACATGATCCTGAAAATTACTAACGGCTCAGTGTCGTAAAAAGTGCCGGGCATTGCAAGTTCGATTGCGCAGAATTTTGCTAATCCCGCATTAGATTTTCAGGTCTTCTTACTTATTTTCAAAATCAAGTTATGTTCACTAAACTACTTCTTTGCTTTGTCACTTTTCTTTGCGTGCCCAAAGAAAAGTAACCAAAAGAAAAGGCAGCACGAACGCTGCGCACCTCCCCGCTGCTAGCCGCCTTGCCAACGCACATGCCTCGGTTTGCGCCGCGCCGTTCGTGCACGCCCTCCGCACCGCTAACTCGGAAAACGCAGATGACCAATAGAAATGAGTCCTCACACTATTTATGCATAGCACCAGCATAGCCATTTGCCTGCAGCGGGGTCAATTCGCTAGCTTTGAGATGTGAATCTGGTTGTTCGTTTTCTGTTGTCAGGGGTGGCGGTCATGCTGACGGCCTATTTGCTCCCCGGTGTCCATGTGCAGGACTATTGGGCTGCCCTGCTCGTAGCACTTTTGATTTCGGTGTCCAACGCCGTGGTACGCCCCGTTCTCGTCCTATTTACCATCCCCATCACCATCCTTACTTTGGGTTTGTTCCTTCTGGTGATTAATGCACTCATCATTCTGATGGTCGACTATTTTGTACAGGGTTTCAATGTTGACGGGTTCTGGTGGGCCCTCGCTTTCAGCCTGATCCTTTCAGTGTTCAACAGCTTGTTCTCAGACATCACCCGCGAGCGCTCCTCCTGACCGACCACCCATCACAAACAGGGGTCGGGCTTCAATCTGTTTTGATAATTTCAGTTACTACATCATCACCCTTATGAAAAGATTCTTCGTGCTCTTGTTTGTTTCCGCCTCTGCAGCAGCACAACAGCCCGCGGCTCTTACCGTGGAACACATCATGCGGGATCCGAAATGGATCGGCACTTCACCTTCCGGCATCTTCTGGTCGGAAGACAGCAAGCAGATATACTTCAACTGGAATCCGGAAAAGAATCCGGGAGACTCGCTTTACTCTGTCACTACCGTCAATCACGTGCCGCAAAAAGTGAACATCGGGGTCAGAAGAAATCTCCCGGCGCCAAACGGGGCGTATAACAAGGCCCGCACCAGAAAAGTCTTTGAGAAAAATGGCGACATCTTCCTGATGGACATTGCAACAGGTAAAATCACAACCGTCACCTCTACAACGGAAAGGGAGTTCAACCCGGTCTTCTCCTTCGATGAGAAGAAAGTAATGTTCACTTACAACATGAATCTTTACAGTTGGGAAATTTCTACGGGAACTTTCGCCCAGCTGACGGACTTCAGGAAAGGAACGAAAAAGGCAGACCGTACCTCCGAGCAGGAGAAATGGCTGAAGGCCGATCAACTGGCATATTTCCAGGTGTTGCGCGAAAGAAATGCCGACCGCAAGGCCACGACTAAAATGCAGAAGGCAGAGAGACCCCGCCGGCCAAAAGAAATCTACATCGAAGACAAGAACGCTGAGCAGATTCAGTTGACCCCTGATGGACGCTTCATCACGTATCGGCTCTCCAAGAGCGCGAACGCTAAGAATACCATCGTGCCCAATTACGTTACTGAGTCCGGCTTCACCGAAGACATTAACAGCCGTACCAAAGTCGGTGCACCCCAGACTACCTATGAAATGATGGTCTACGATATCCAGAGGGATACGGTACTCGCAATAAAAACAGACGAGATCGAAGGCATCATGGATACTCCGTCGTTCAGAAAGGAATATCCCATAAAGAGCAGTAAAAACACGAAAGCCAAACAGGAGCCAAGGTTGCTCACCTTCTTTGGTCCTGTATGGAGCGAGGATGGCCAGCATAATGTTGTTGTAGCCAGGGCGCAGGACAACAAAGACCGGTGGCTGCTGTCCCTCGATCCAGCCACTCAGAAACTCACACTGGTAGACCATCAGCACGACGATGCCTGGATCGGAGGCCCCGGCACAGGGTTTGGCATGGGCGCCTTTGGATGGGTCAGCGGTTCACAATGCTGGTTCCAGTCGGAGGAAACAGGATACTCTCACCTGTACGTTTATGATTTCTCAACAAAAAAGAAGACTGCCATCACTTCAGGAAAATATGAAGTGCAGGGAGTTGAACTCTCAAAAGATCACAAGTACTTCTTCCTCACAACCAATGAAGTGCATCCTGGTGAAAAGCATTTCTATAAAATTCCTGTCGCCGGAGGCAAAGCTGAAAAGCTCACCAGCATGACGGGCGCTAGCGAAGTGTCGGTCTCCCCTGATGAAAAGTGGCTGGCCATTCGCTACTCCTACATCAACAAGCCATGGGAACTTTATCTGCAGGAAAACAAGCCTGGAGCAAAGGCCATGCAGATTACACAATCCATCACCGAAGAATTCAAGTCCTATCCCTGGCGCGATGCCGAGGTCACCACCTTCAAAGCGAGGGACGGCGCAGATGTGTACACACGCGTGTACCGACCGGCCAAGCCCAATGGCGCCGCGGTCATATTTGTGCATGGTGCAGGATACTTGCAGAATGCACACAAGTGGTGGAGTAACTATTTTCGCGAATACATGTTCAACAATCTTCTTGCCGACAAGGGCTATACGGTTGTCGATATGGATTACCGTGCCAGTGCCGGCTACGGTCGTGATTGGAGAACCGGCATCTATCGCTTTATGGGCGGGAAGGATCTGGAAGATCATGTGGACGGAGCCAAATGGCTGGTCGAGAAATACCAGGTCGATCCAAAAAGAATCGGAATTTATGGAGGATCCTATGGCGGGTTCATTACGCTTATGGGAATGTTCACCACTCCCGAAGTTTTCGCGGCTGGGGCGGCCCTAAGACCTGTTACCGACTGGGCACATTACAATCATCCTTACACAGCTAACATTCTCAACGAGCCGTTCACCGACAGCCTTGCCTACTACAAGAGCTCACCGCTTTACCACGCCGAAGGACTGAAAGGTCATCTTCTGATCTGTCACGGAATGGTGGACACCAATGTTCATTTTGAAGATGCCGTACGACTAACACAGCGGCTCATTGAACTTGGCAAGGACAATTGGGAGCTGGCGGTATACCCTATGGAAGATCACGGATTTGTGGAGG
>JBDHXU010000118.1:0-9259 GCA_039810905.1 Cyclobacteriaceae bacterium
CGTTCAAGCCTGGTTCATGCGACGTTCATGCGATGTTCATGCGACGTTCATGCGACGGGTATGCGACACTCATGCGACGGGTATGCGATGGGTATGCGACGTTATGCGACAAACAAGCCAAAAATGAGGGTGGCCTAATAATGGGACAGGCTAGGTTCTACCTATAAATGGGGGATGGAACGAATTGAATGTTGAATGTCCAATATCGAATATCCAATGGTGAAGTACATGGAAGCACCAACCTCATGGAGGAGGATCAAATCGCCAAATCAACAAATCACCAGATCGGCAAATGGCCCAATAGGCAGTGGACTGTAGACGGTAGACTGTGGAAGGCAGCTCGCCAGATCGACAAATGTTTCGGGCTATTGGTAACGGGTTCGACTACCGATGCAAACGCAAATCGCCAAATCAACAAATCACCAGATCAACAAATAACTACTCGGATTGAGGCTCGCAATGATATGGCCTTGACATTATCTCTCTTCGAACCTTGCTGTCGCTGAATCGAATATTGGCACAGCCTAATAATGGCAGTTACCACGAAGCCATCGGACCACTCTGAGATTTGCTTTCTGACTTTTCCGCACGGTGGCACTCCTGGCGCTGTGATTACTCTTCAGTGAATCCAGTACGCGAATGATGATCCCTCTGACTGAACAAAACATAAACGCATGCACGGCAAAGGCATGGCGGACACTGAATTCATGAGAGAATTCTATGAATGATTTCAAGGATGTGAAATATGATTATCCAGGCTATTCATTTCGGACAAGATAGACCGTCGGATCACTCAGAGAACCACTACAGCGATGTTGCATGAACTTCGATTAGATTATAAAATGCGTCAGCGCGCATGCACCATTGTCAATCCTTTAATATCCTCCCGACCATTATTCTTTGGTTTTCAATGGATTTTTATTTAATCTCATAGTATCATCAAAAACCTGGTTCATTTGGCAATCGTTGGTTTTGGTCATACGGAGAGAAGGGATGCCTGGTGGGCTAGGCCGTTGGTTGTCTTCCTGGGGCTTACCGCCTTCATAATATATACGACATGGGCTGCGTTCCAGGGAGACCACTATCATTTCGGACCCTATTTGTCCCCGTTCTATTCCCCCGAAATCTACGGCCCGTCACCCCACAGTTGGTTTGGTTCCCAACCTTCCTGGTGGCCGGCAGTTCTCCCCTTCTCACCGGCGTTCCTGATTCTTGCAGGTCCTGCCGGGATGCGCTTCACTTGTTATTATTACCGTGGCGCCTACTACAAATCATTCTGGGCCGATCCGGTTGCCTGTACCGTAACGGAACCCCGAAAGACCTACCGCGGTGAAAACTCATTCCCGCTCATCATGCAGAATATCCACCGCTATTTTCTTTACCCCGCCATCGTCTTTGTGATGATACTTGGTTATGATGCCTTGAAAGCTATGTGGTTCCCGGATGCAAACGGGGACACACATTTTGGCATCGGAGTTGGCACGCTGGTGCTGACCATGAATGCCATTCTCCTCGGAGGCTACACTTTTGGGTGCCACTCTTTTCGTCACCTGGTGGGAGGTTTCAAGGATCAACTGTCCAAATCACCTGTAAGGAAGAAGGCCTATGTCTGCGTAAGCTGCCTGAACCGAGGTCACATGATATGGGCATGGTGCAGCCTGGCCGGAGTTGCGTTCGCCGATATCTACGTACGATTGGTTTCTATGGGGATCTGGACAGACTGGAGAATACTCTGATGGAGCAGCACACGATATTTCAGCATGAAGTACTTGTGATAGGTTCAGGTGGTGCAGGATTGCGCGCTGCCATCGAAGCCTCTTCCATGGGCGCCACCGTAGGAATGGTTTGTCGTTCCCTGCTAGGTAAGGCACATACTGTGATGGCCGAGGGGGGTGTGGCAGCGGCACTCGCCAACGTTGACGACAGGGACAGCTGGAAGGTTCATTTTTCTGACACCATGCGCGGAGGCCAGTACCTGAACAACTGGAGAATGGCAGAGATACATGCCAAAGAGTCGCCGGACCGTGTGAAAGAACTGGAGGCCTGGGGAGCAGTGTTTGACAGAACCGATGATGGAAAAATTCTCCAGCGAAACTTCGGCGGACACAAATATCCTCGTCTTGCACACGTAGGCGACAGGACCGGGCTGGAAATGATACGCACATTACAAGACCACGGCATCCACCAGGGTATCGACATCTACCAGGAACATACCATCATCAGCCTGCTCAGGCAAGGCGATCAGGTAGTTGGAGCATTCGGATATGATCGTGAAAAAGGTTTGTTCAAGATTTTCCATGCCAAGGCAGTCATTATCGCTACCGGAGGCATGGGGCGGATCTACAAGATTTCCAGCAACAGTTGGGATTGTACAGGCGGCGGAATTTCACTCGCCTACCATGCAGGTGCCGACCTCATCGACATGGAGTTCGTTCAGTTCCATCCCACTGGAATGGTATGGCCACCCAGCGTCCGCGGGCTTTTGATTACAGAAGGCGTACGAGGTGAAGGAGGTGTACTCCGCAACAAAGATGGCAAGCGATTCATGTTTGACGATATCCCGGAGAACTACCGCAACCAGACGTCCATGGACGAAGAAGAGGGATGGCGTTATACGCAGGGCGATAAGAATGCCAAGCGCCCGCCAGAACTTCTCACCCGTGACCATGTTGCCAGGTGTATCAGAAGAGAGATCAAGGAGGGCCGCGGCTCGCCGCACGGGGGTGTGTTCCTCGACATTGCGTGGATCAAGGAGAAGATCTCCAATGCCCCTGAACATATCAAGCGAAAGTTGCCCAGCATGTACCACCAGTTTAAGGAACTGGCAGGCGTAGACATCACCAAAGAGCCCATGGAGGTGGGTCCGACCACCCATTATATCATGGGTGGTGTCAGAGTTGATGCTGATACACAAATGACGTCTGTTCCCGGATTATTTGCGGCAGGCGAGTGTGCCGCAGGTTTGCATGGGGCCAACCGGCTCGGTGGCAATTCCCTTTCAGACCTATTGGTTTTTGGCAAGCGTGCCGGAGAATATGCCGCAAAGTTTGCGAAGGATAATGCATTCAAACCGATACCCGATGCACAGGTGCAGGAGATCACTTCGTCCGCATTGGCTCCATTTGAACGAAACGGAAGTGGTCAAAATGCCTTTCAGATTCAATCCCACATGCAGGAATTCATGCAGGATCTCGTGGGAATTGTGAGGACAGAGAAGGAACTGACAGAAGCCCTGGGAAAAATTGACGCACTAAAAAGTCAGGTCAGGCAGGTTGCATGCGATGGAAACCGCGGATACAATCCTGGCTGGCACACTGCCATTGAACTTGACCACATGGTAACGGTGGCCGAAGCCATCACCAAGGGCGCCCTGGAACGCAAGGAAAGCCGGGGCGGTCATTTTCGTGAGGACTATCCCGACAAAAGCCAGGCTTTCGGAGCGGTGAACATCCGTATAAGAAAAGGAAAGGATGGTACGATGGAGGTCAGCCAGGTTCCAAAAGAGAAAATGAGGGAAGACTTGCAGCAGATCATCGATGAAATGAAATGAGTTTCAAACCTAAACTTCTGATGTGACAAAGGTTGCTTTCAAAATTTGGCGAACAGGTCCCGAAGGAAATCGGTTTCAGGAATTTCACACTGATATCACCGAAGGTATGGTTGTGCTGGATGCTGTCCATCAGATCCAGGCCGAGGGTGCCAGTGACCTGGCAGTGCGGTGGAACTGCAAAGCAGGAAAGTGCGGTTCCTGTTCGGCTGAGATTAACGGCCGGCCCAGACTCATGTGTATGACCCGGATGGCCGATTTACCTGTTGACAAGCCCATCACCTTGCAGCCCATGAAAGCTTTTCCGGTGATCAAGGACCTTGTAACCGATGTGTCGGTGAATTACAGGACGAAAAAAAGTATTAAGAAGTTTAAACCACGCCCGGCGGATGCGCCGGATGGCACCTGGAGAATGGCCCAAAGTGACATCGACAGGGTCCAGGAATTCAGAAAGTGTATTGAATGCTTTCTGTGTCAGGATGTTTGCCATGTTTTGCGCGAACACAATCTGCACAACGAATTTCTCGGGCCGAGACACCTGGTCTACTCTGCCGCCCTCGAAATGCATCCGCTCGATGTAGAAGACCGGCGAGGAGACCTTAAGAATCAGGGTGGAATCGGATATTGCAACATTACCAAGTGCTGCACCACCGTCTGCCCGGAGAATATTACCATCACGGACAACGCCATTATACCTCTGAAAGAGAGGGTTGCCGATAAATTCTATGATCCGCTGATGAGATTATTCCGGATTCGCAGGTAAAATGATTACACAAAAAGTCAATCGCCATGAACAAGGATGAGCAGAACAAGGGAGTATTCAAACTGAAACCCCTTTCACGGGAAGGATTGGAATCAGCCATGGAAAAGGCTGAGCATTATCGGTTGCTCAACCAGCCACACCTTGCGGAAAGTATTTGCCTGGATATTCTGGACATCGATCCGGGAAACCAGAAGGCCTCCGTCGTTCTTCTCCTCGCCCTGACCGACCAGTTCGGCAGTTCGACACCCAACGTCGTGAAGCAGGCCGAGGAAATTGCGTCCAAACTCAAAGATGAGTATGCCCGCCTGTATTACACTGGAATCATTCGCGAACGACTGGGGAATGCCGCCTTACGTTCAGCTGTGCACGGAGCAGCCTTCGATGCCTATGAATGGTATACTGAAGCCATGGATTTCTTTGAAAAGGCTGAAGCCGTTCAGCCGCATAACAACAATGACGCCATTCTTCGCTGGAATACATGTGCCAGAACTATTATGCAGTACCATCTTGAAGAAAGGCCTTCGGATGCGCCCCATCCCATTCTGGAGTAAATGTAGTTAGGGATTTTGGTCTTCTTGTAGGTGTCCTGATGCAACATTCAAAATAGCAGACAATGGCTTTCCATTCGTCGTCGGTGGGTCAATAGTACTCGTAGCTGGTAACTTCAGGGCTATTACCACCCGTCACTGTTCTTTGTACAGGCAATCCATCAGATCCGAATTGATAGGCCAAACCGAATTGAACGGTTCTTCCATTTGCCACTATTTCAAGCTGGGTCGGCAAATTGGGCTGTGCGTTGATGTTCGGCAATATTTCCAAAGGGAATGGATTGACCCGATCGGAGAGATAGCCAGAATAGGTTTTTGTTTCGTTAAGTGAATATTCTGTGGTTCCCTCTATAGGACTATACTGCAATTCACGATACAAGTTGCCATCCGTATAGTACAGGTACACCTTCAATATTTCATACTTCATTGAGCCATCAGGAGTGCGTACATGGATAGCAGCTTCTCCAACATGGCCAGCAGGGTCATAGGCATAAAGTACATATTGCGTCAGCAAGCCATTGGTGTACTGTTCCGTTTTGACGATCCGATCCCCTTCCCATAGGTAATAAGTTTCACGGTTGGCATTTTCAACCATCTTATGCAACCTGTTATTTATGTATTCATAGGTGTACGAACCCCCGCGATATGAAGGGGTGTATTGTTCCCATGTAATTTTGGATACGGTGCCATCAGCATTTTCCTGAAAGTAACGATGATCTTGCCAGGTACCCGCGGTGGTATGATAGCTTCTCTTATAACCCGCACTTTCGTCATCCAGAATTTTCAATTCGTAGTTCTTCCGGGGGCCTGTGACCACGCCTCCTGTAACCGCAGCAATCGTCATTTGGAGTGATCTGCTCTCATTAAGGTGGGTATCATTTACTGCTATGACTTTGAACCCTACTTCCTTTTGTCCAGCCTGGAAGAGAAGATAGATTCTACCATCGATGGCGGCAGGTTGTGTAATGAAGTGGGTACCATACACCAAATTATTACCACTGATGCTTACTTCGATGTTACCGCGGACGGGAGCCACTTCAGACAATTGAAGTACAACATCTGCACCGTCATTCAGGTTTTCCTTCACCGAACCTGAAGTACCCGCAAAAGACACGTTTACCGAGGATTCATCATCCAACAGTTTTATGGAAAGAGCCTTGCTAGCTCCAATTCGCAGCTCATCGGATACCTGTGTCAGGATAATCTCCAGCGTCTTTGAGCCGTCTGAGAGACCGTTATCCACAGGGATGGCTTTAAATGCTGCTTCAGTTGCACCGGATAGAAAAGGAATGGTGATGACACCGTTGATGGCAGCCGGGTCGGTAACGAATCTGTCAGAAAAATCTGAACTGTGAGCAATCCTGACATATCCAGGTTTTGTTGCCGGCTTGCTAAGCTGAATTTCAATGGAAATACCGGCTCCGTTTTCCTGCAGTTCGTAGTTGGTCTGCTTGAATTGGGCAGTCGATCCGACCGGCATTACAGCAACATCGTCTTTAGTACAACTAGCAATGATCCCGGCCAAGGCCAATAATATAATGTGTGACTGTCTAAGCATAAACTTCAGCAATGCCGAGTTATACGACCTGAAGTCAGTGAGGTTAGATTAGAAATAGTTAGAAAAAATTAATAACTAACTCTGATTGAACTCACTGGTTCTCTAACCTTCTCAGGCAATGCTCATGGAAGATCAGCTGGAGCGGACGGCGAGGCGAAGTATTTTTTTTGTCATTCCGTTGTAGTGACCCATCAAGCGTTGTTCGAGATTGGTGGTGAATCCCGTACAGAAGATGGTCCTTCTGACTGAACAAGACATAAACGCAGTAAGGCAACGGCATATATGATGCTGATTCGTGAGACAATTCTATGAATGATATCGTGGAATTGAAATCTGGTCTTCCAGACCTTCTTGGTCAGAGAAGTGGTGAAGTAGACCTCCGGCGAAGTAGACCTCCTTCGTCGGTCACTTCACCGCTTCGGTCACTCCACCACGCTAAAGTGAAAAAGCCCGGAACTGTCCTAAATTGAACGCCCCTGAAACAAATCGACCAAGGTCGATTGCTTCAGGGCAATAAAGCGACAAGCCTTTAGGAACACTCTCTAAATATTGAGAGCCCTCTAAAGGCTTGTCTGCTTTATTGGTAGCCCCAAAGGTACGAATATCGAACCAGTTTATTGAAGACATCGT
Source organism: Cyclobacteriaceae bacterium (assembly GCA_039810905.1). Classification (GTDB taxonomy): domain Bacteria; phylum Bacteroidota; class Bacteroidia; order Cytophagales; family Cyclobacteriaceae; genus ELB16-189. Next base: position 7,047 of record JBDHXU010000118.1, read on the forward strand.
GAGGTTTGGAGATCTCTTGATTCGTTGATTGCGAAAAATTGGCAAACGTTTGTAACAAACTGCAAACGTTTCACCCAAACGTTTCGTGAACAGAAAATGGTGCGTCTTGTTTTTTGATTAACTTGATCTGCAATGCAAGCAGGCCGTATGAGAAATGTCCATGTGAACATTGATTTGAGCTTTGAGCAATTGACTGATATGGTCACACAACTTTCACCCCCTGAAAAGTTGAAACTGAATGAAGTGATTTTGGAATGAAAAGATGGAAGTACCTGACGAGCATAGGAAAATTGTCATGTAGCGGATCAGGAAATCAAAACAATTTGCAGGACGGATGCTGGATTGGGACAAAGTTGCCAGCACGCTGAAGTCTTAGATGCGGGGTGGCAATATATCTATTGATCTGAAGGTGTTCCTATTGGAAAAGCATCACAAGCCCGGTGTAAAACAGCACGAAATAATTATCTTTGAAGACCAATTATCGCATATGGATATCCAGGCTGAGAAATTGCAGTTAATAGAATGGTTGGCCAAGCTTAACAACACCGCTACGCTCAAGCGTTTTATAACACTAAAAAAGCAACAAGAAGAAGATTGGTGGGATCAACTCAGCTCAGAAGAGAAAGCAGAAATCGAAGCGGGTTTGGCAGAGGCAGATCGAGGTGAAGTAGTGCCTCATAAAGAGGTAATGGGCAAGTACAGGAAATGGCGTTAGCTTTAGTTTGGACCAGACGTGCCATCCGAGGATTCGATAGCATTGTCAGGTACCTCGAACAACATTGGACAGATAGGGAGGTTCGACAGTTTATTCGTGAGAGCGATGAATTTTTTGCCTTGTTAAGCCAATATCCTGAATTACTTCAAAGAACAAGTAAACACAAGAATGTTTTCCGCGGCCCTATGAACAAGTTTACGGTAATAACATACCGGGTAAAGCCTCGGAAAAGACAAATTCAATTGATCAACATCCGCGGCGCGAGACAGAGACCATTGGGGAAAAGTTAAAGGGCAGGCTCGAAGTTGGACCCCAATCTCAATTCCATCTCAACCTATCCCTCCAAAAATAAATCCTCATGCAAGCCTCCAGCATTTCCTTGCCTTTCGAAAAACAAATCGTTTTCCTGGACAAACGTTTCAAATGCGTGCGCAGGTTCAGATTGAAACGCTCGATGTGCCCGGTGTTGGATTGGAAAGAACCCTCCTGATGACTGCCAGCGATGCAAAGCAAATCAGCAAATACCGGATCAACAAATGAATAGACCTAACAGCCATTCCATTTTTCCGCAAGGTCTTTTTCCGTACACTTAAAATCGGGAACTTAGATCTTGCTTGCAGAAAAACAGACAATCTGGTGCACTACAGAATGCAATGACTAAATACTTATTGATATCGATTCTTTGCGTATTCGGATTCAGCGTGCAGGCTCAGCCTAAAATTGAATATAGGATTATTAATGACACAATTGTCGTACCGTTAATTCATCCAATCTTAAGATTTAATGTGGAATTGATCAATCATTCGGAAACCAATTTCCTTCTTTATGGTTTCAGAAACTCTGGTATAGAGGCTCCAGAAATCGATTCTACCCTCACCATCGATACCTGGTTGGAAAGTGGTTCAAGCAACGGTGTTTACATTCAAGCTCAAGGAGGGAAGAGAGCCAAGATTTGGCCAAACGTAAATTCATCTCATGAAGAAGACTTAGCGGGGTCATTTCAAATAATTCGGGATAAATTAGTAAAGAAAAGCGTTGAGAAGCTAGAAGTATTGAATGGTTTTGCTTCCAAAAGAATAGAAATGGTTGTGGATTTAACTGACTGTGGACCCTTAGATAGGGGCATTTACAATTTCTATTTGATTTATTCCTCAGGGTTATTGACTGAGAAAATCTTAGGCAACATTCTAAAACAGAACGAGGCTGAGTTGAAAGCCGTTGCTTTTAGAGGGTATTTAATCTCAACTCAGGGAACATTTGTAATTGAATGAATAGTGGAGAATGTTGTTGTTGATCACAATCGGACTTAGCGCTTTCCATCTTTTCGCAAGGTCTTTTTCCGTACACTTAAAATTGGGAACTTAGACACTGTTTGGTGAATAGCAGACAATCTGGTGCCGTTGTACAGGTCTAAAAGGTTTGCCTTTACCCCAGCGGCAATGCTCAATTCCCTGGCAAAAGCAATTCTATCCAAAATGTTATTGATTAGATTCATCAC
>JBDHXU010000119.1:0-9211 GCA_039810905.1 Cyclobacteriaceae bacterium
CCTGGATTTGCAACCCCGGCAGTATATGAGGCACGCGGCCGAGAATATGTTGTTATTGCATGTGGAGGGGGTAAACTGGGCACTCGGTCCGGTGATGCCTATGTTGCGTTTGCCTTACCCGGGAATAACTGATTCAGTGATTTTGGATTCGGCCAGGGGGACTTAAATTTGAAGACTCACACTTATGAAGAACATACTGACCATTATTTTGACTTTTATCATTCTGATCGGCTACGGCCAGGGCAATCCCACTGCGACTGTTATGCTGTCGCCAAGAAATGACCGGCTAAACAACTATTACCTGACGAACCAGGCGCCGCTTCAGGCACAACATTTTGTGAAACTGCCTGTGGGTGCAGTAAAACCCGGAGGCTGGTTATTAAAGAATATTGAACTCCAACGCGAAGGATTGGCTGGGCACCTGGGAGAGATCAGCGCATGGCTGACGAAGAAAAACAATGCATGGCTAAGCAAGGATGGCAAGGGGGAATGGGGTTGGGAAGAAATGCCATACTGGCTTAAGGGTTACGCGAACATTGGTTACATGCTGAATGACCAGAAGGTGATCGACGAGGCTATGGTGTGGATCAACGGAACACTAAACAGTCAGCGTGACAACGGGGACTTTGGCCCTTTTGTGATCCGAAAGACAACCGGCAAACGGGACCTTTGGGCGCAGATGCTGATGCTGTTTGTATTACAGTCTTATTACGAATACAGTCACGACCAACGGGTAATCACCCACATGACCAAGTATTTCCAGTGGCAGTTGAGTATACCGGAGAATGATTTTCTCACGGACTACTGGGAAAACAGCCGTGGCGGAGACAACCTATACAGCGTTTACTGGCTTTATAATATAACCAAGGATCGCTGGCTGCTGGACCTTGCAAACAAGATTCACCGCAACACAGCCAACTGGAAACTCAAGGGTTGGTTGCCTAACTGGCACAATGTGAACATCGCCCAATGCTTCCGCGAGCCGGCTACCTATTATCAGCAGAGCGGAGATCCGACGGATCTCCAGGCGAGCTACGACAATCAGAACTTCATCCGTGAAGTATTTGGACAAGTTCCCGGCGGGATGTTCGGCGGGGATGAGAATTGCAGGAAAGGTTATAGCGATCCCAGACAAGCGATAGAAACCTGCGGAATGGTCGAACAAATGACCAGCGATGAGATCATGCTTCGGATTACCGGTCATGGATACTGGGCCGAGAATTGTGAAGATGTAGCCTTCAATACCTTTCCAGCAGCATTCATGCCTGACCAGCGATCACTGCGTTACCTCGTCGCGCCCAACATGGTTGTCAGTGACAGCAAGAATCATAACCCCGGAATTGACAACCCCGGACCCTACCTTATGATGAATCCATTCAGCAGCCGTTGCTGCCAGCACAACCATACAGGAGGGTGGGTGTATTACGCAGAGAATCTTTGGATGGGTACGCCCGACAACGGCATAGCGGCCATTTTTTATTCAGACAGCGAAACCAAGGCCAAGGTTGGTGACGGAACAGAAGTGATCATCAAGGAAGAAACTCATTATCCCTTTGATGAAAACATCCGCATGCGTTTGAAGTTGTCCAAGCCAACCACATTTCCCCTCTATCTCCGGATACCGTCCTGGGCGGACCGCCCGGAAATCAAAGTGAACGACCAGTTTCTTGCATTTGAACCACAAGGCGGCGTATTCATCAAGATTGCCAATGAATGGCATGAGGGAGATCGCATCGATGTGAGGTTGCAGATGAAGGTCAAAGTCAAGACCTGGGATAAAAACAAGAACAGCGTAAGTATCAATTATGGCCCGCTTACCTTTTCTCTGAAGATTGATGAGAAGTACATCAAGTTTGACAGCAAAGCAACAGCCCAATACGATTCCAAGTGGCAGGAGAACACTGATCCGTCAAAATGGCCCAGCTATGAAATCCAGCCAGGTTCTGCATGGAACTACGCTCTGGTTCAGGTTCCTGAATTCGACAAACAATTTACTGTGACAAAGAAGCCTTGGCCGGCAGACAACTATCCTTTTACCATATCTGCAGTCCCATTGGAGATCAAGGCGAAGGCAAAAAAAATCCCGGCCTGGTCCATCGACCAATACGGTCTGTGCGGCGAGCTTCCCAATAGCCCGGTCAACACACAGGAACCTGAAGAAAATGTGACCCTCGTACCGATGGGAGCAGCACGGCTCAGAATCTCTGCGTTTCCTGTAACCAACAAGTGACCCATCATGGTGTCGGTGCTGGGTATTCCACTGGATGAAAATTCTTCCTTCCTGCGAGGACCTGCCGCCGCGCCGCAAAAAATAAGAGAGGCCTTTCATTCGCCTTCTTCCAACTATTACAGTGAATCAGGACTCCGGCTCAACGATTCTTCATTATGGACAGATAGGGGTGATTTGGAATTCGTGACAGGAGTTGAACCCTTTGAGCACATCACTTCTTCAGTCAGGAAATTGATTGCAGACAGGAATGACAAAGTGTTTATCCTCGGTGGCGATCACTCCATCACTTACCCGGTAGTGCGGGCTGTCAGCACAATCCATTCCGACCTGACTATTCTCCACATTGACGCACATGCCGATCTGTATCATGACTTCGACGGGAATCCTCATTCACATGCAAGCCCTTTTGCCCGTATCATGGAGAACAATCTGGCAACACGCCTCATCCAGGTGGGTATCCGTACACTCAGCATGGAGCAAAGGGAGCAGATCAACCGCTTTGGGGTGGAGGTAATAGAGATGAAAGATTGGGATGAGTCCTTCACATTTGAACTTGCCGGTCCCGTTTATTTATCATTGGATCTTGACGCAATTGACCCGGCCTTTGCCCCGGGTGTTTCCCATCATGAGCCGGGAGGGTTTTCGACGCGTCAGATTCTAAAAATTCTACAGAGTCTGGATGGAAATTTTGTGGGAGCTGATCTGGTGGAATTCAATCCGGTCAGGGATTCATCAGGCATTACAGGCATGCTTACCGGTAAGCTCTTTAAGGAAATGCTGGAACTGCTCCTCAGGTCCAGATGAAACAAATTGCCTCCACCTGGTTTCTTCTGGTGCTTGGGTTTCAGTTCTTGTATGCCCAGCAGATGTATGATCTGATTCTGCGGCATGGAACCATCTATGATGGATCAGGAGGCGATCCTTATGTCGCGGATCTGGCAGTCAACCGTGACACCATTGCATTCATCGGCGACTTGAGTAGAGCACGGGGAAAACAGGAGGTGGATGTTAACGGTCTTGCGGTAGCGCCTGGATTTATCAACATGCTGAGCTGGGCCGATGGTACCCTGCTTCAGGATGGAGCTGCCATGAGCGACATTTTGCAAGGGGTAACACTCGAAGTTTTTGGTGAAGGCATCAGCGCAGGTCCTCGTCGTCCTTCCGGAAGTCAACAACGGTGGACCACTCTCGGCGGCTATTTCGATTATCTTGAAAAAAAAGGTGTCAGTCCCAACTTTGCCTCCTTCCTCGGGGCAACTACCATCCGGTCCTATGTGGTCGGTCTGAACAATCGCCAGCCAAACGAAAAAGAATGGCGGGAAATGCGGGCGCTGGTGAAGCAAGCCATGGAAGAGGGCGCACTTGGAATCGGCTCCTCACTGATCTACGCTCCTGCCACCTTTGCAACCACAGATGAACTTATTGAATTGTGCAAAGTGGCCGGAAACTACGGAGGGAGGTACATTACCCACATGAGGAGCGAAAGCGATGGGATTTTACAAGCGCTCAATGAAACCTTCAGAATAGCAATGGAGGCCCGGGTGCCGGCAGAGATTTACCATCTAAAAATCACGCAACGTCGCAATTGGCCAAAGATCGACACGGTGCTGCAGAAGATTGACAGCGCCAGAAAGTCGGGCCTCCGCATTACTGCCAACATGTACCCCTATGAGGCTAGCGCAACAGGGTTGAAAGAGCGGGTGCCAATATGGGCACAGGAAGGAGGGGCAGTACAATTGAAAGCACGGATTCGCAACTCCGAGACGCGCAGGAAGATTCTGCATGACATGGCGAATGGGATTCCTACCCGCAACTCAGATCCAAAAGATGTCATGCTGTTGGGTTTTCGCAAGGATTCACTGAACCGGTTATACAAAGGAAGACGGCTGGACGAGATTGCCCGCATGCATGGTAAAGATGCAGACGAAACAGTTCTCGATTTGCTCAGTGTGGACGGGACAGCAATAGGAGCGGTCTACTTCGTGATCTCTCGTGCAAATATGTATCGCATGCTGGCTCAGCCCTACGTGAGTATAGGATCGGATGCCGGTGCGCTGGCCCTCACAAGGAATTTCACAGCATCGGCAACTCATCCGAGGGCATATGGCACCTTTGCCAGAGTACTGGGCCCCTGTGTGAGGGACGAGAAGCTATTCTCACTGCAGGAGGCGGTGCGTAAAATGACCTCCCTGCCGGCTGCGAATCTTGGACTTCGCCATCGCGGGAGTATCAAACAGGCATTTGTCGCAGACCTGGCGATATTTGATCCGGCCAAAATACAGGATCACGCAACCTATTCGCAGCCTCATCAGTATGCCACAGGCATAAGGTATGTGTTTGTTAATGGAATCATGGTTGTAAAGGAAGGTATTCATACTGGTGCAAAACCGGGTCGTTGCGTGAGAGGGCCAGGGTTCAAAGAGAAGTAATATCGACCGTGGCTATCGTGAGCCTTTCCATATGAAAGACAGGTTTTCAGAACATTCACAGAACTATGCCAGTTTCCGGCCTTTGTATCCTCCGGAGTTATTTGATCATATCTTCAGGCATGTGAATAGGTTTGATTTGGCCTGGGACGCGGGGACAGGAAATGGACAGGCTGCAAGGGTGTTGGCGCGCGTTTTCAAGAATGTAGTGGCAACTGACATCAGTGCAAAACAGATAGAATTTGCGGAAAGGTTGCCCAATATTGAATACGCCATTGCGGCTGAAAACTCTGGCCTGCCGGATCACACTGCCAACCTGATAACCGTGGCGCAAGCTATTCATTGGTTCGATCGTGATAGGTTTTATGAAGAAGTAAGTCGGGCAGGGGCTCCAGGTGCCTTGCTGGCGGTTTGGGGTTATGGTCTCATCAGTTTCAACAAAGCAATTGATCCGATAGTGACTCATTTCTACAAGAATGTCATCGGTCCCTACTGGGACAAGGAGCGAAAACACATTGATGACAAATTCCAAAATATACGTTTCCCTTATAAGGAGATCACCTCTCCACATTTTGAAATAAAAGTCAATTGGAACCTCGATGATTTCAGGGGTTATCTGGGTACATGGTCCGCTGTCAGGAATTATATCAGTGAACGGGGCAATGATCCAGTGCCTGAACTGATCAGGGAAATCAAGCCGTTGTGGGCACGATCTGAAGAGGGGAGATTTGAAATATTCCTGAGGATGGGAAAGGTAAGCTGACGCGTATCCAAAATAGCTTGCCGCACCCCGAATTTTGATTTACTTTCAGAAGATCAATTCCAACCTATGAGACTATTCCTGTTCCTAGCGGCAGGGCTTGCATTTGCAGCCTGCAAAAATCAATCTTACGACACCATTATCAAAGGCGGCATCGTCTTTGATGGTAACGGCCAACCTGGTATTCAAGCCGATATTGGTATTAATGCAGATACCATTGCGGCAATTGGAGATTTGTCCAAAGCAAACGCCAAGTCAGTAGTTGATGCAAAGGGTCTGGCGGTAGCTCCTGGTTTTGTGAATATGATGAGTCATGCGGAGGTGAGCCTGATTATAGATGGCCGCTCTCAGGCCGATATCCGCCAGGGCGTCACTTTTGAGGTACTGGGTGAGGGCTCCATGGGACCCATGAGCGAACAAATGAAGAAGGAAGCCAGGGGTGACATGGACCGTAACCCTGACTTTAAGTTTGAAATTGACTGGACAACGCTGGGTGAATATCTCGAATCCCTTCAGCGAAGGGGTGTGTCGCCCAATGTGGCCTCATTTGTAGGATTGAATACCATCCGTATTCACGAACTGGCTTATGCGAACCGGCCACCAACGCCGGAAGAAATGGAAAGAATGAAGGCGCTGGTGAAGACGGCCATGGAGGAAGGAGCTGTGGGAACCACAACCGCATTGATATATGCTCCAGCCAACTATGCCACCACAGAAGAGCTTGTCGAATTGACAAAGGTTGCTGCACCGTATGGTGGCATGTACATCAGTCACATGCGCAGTGAAGGCAACAATATTTTCGCAGCAGTTGATGAATCCATTCGCATCGGAAGGGAAGCCGGCGTTCCGGTCGAGATCTACCATCTGAAGATTGGCGGTAAAGACAACTGGTGGAAACTGGATTCTGTAATTGCAAAAATCGCCAAAGCGAATCAGGGTGGTATCAGGGTTACGGCGGATATGTACACCTACACTGCCGGTGCCACGGGACTGGATGCCAGCATGCCGCCGTGGGTTCAGGAGGGAGGCATCAGCGGGTGGACCACCCGCCTGAAAGATCCGGCTATCCGGAAGAAAGTGCTGAAAGAGATGACTACCAAGACGGACAAGTGGGAGAATCTGTTCCTTGGGGCTGGACCAGAAAACATGATACTGCTGGGATTCACCCGGGAGTCTATGAAGAAGTATGTGGGCAAAACCCTGGCTGAAGTGGCAAAGATGTACGGCAAATCTCCTGCAGAGACGGCAATGGATCTCGTTATCGACGACAGTACCCGTGTGGAAACGGCTTACTTCCTGATGACGGAGGACAATATCAAAAAACAGATTGCGCTGCCCTATGTCAGCTTTGGCTCTGATGCTGGTTCTCCATCAACTGAAGGTGTATTTCTGAAATACAAAGAGCACCCGCGGGCTTATGGAAACTTCTCCCGGCTGCTGGCCAAATACGTGAGGGAGGAGAAAGTGATTCCCCTCGAAGAGGCAATCAGAAGGTTGACCTCATTGCCTGTTGATAATCTGAAGGTGAAGAAGCGCGGACGCCTCATTATCGGCAATTACGCAGATGTGGTTGTATTTGATCCCGCCAAGGTTCAGGATCACTCAACCTTTGAGAATCCACATCAGTACAGCACTGGTATGGTTCACATCTGGGTGAATGGAACGCAGGTCTTAAAAGAGGGTGAACATACGGGTGCAAAGCCGGGGAGAATTGTAAGGGGTCCTGGTTGGACCGGGTGGAAGAAATAGAAATGAATAGTAACCTTATCAAGAATCATGAAAAAGCTGGTTGCCGTACTGCTCCTGTTATGGATGACGATTCCATCAAAGGCCCAGAACCTGGATTTGTATGCCAAGTTGGTTTTCAAAGCCCAGGATGGAACAGAGCTTCCCTATCGCGTGCTCCTTCCTGCAGGCTATGATAAGTCCAGGAAATATCCATTGGTGCTATTTCTTCACGGAGCCGGAGAAAGGGGAGATGACAATGAAAAGCAACTCGTTCATGGGTCGAAATTGTTTGTCACCGAGGAAAACAGGAAACAATACCCGGCCATTGTGGTATTTCCTCAATGCCCTGAGAATGGCTTCTGGAGTTCTGTGCAGGTGGACCGGATGAAGAAACCCGCGGAATTTCGATTCGACTATTCACAGAAGGAAACGTCATCGATGACCGCTGTCGTGGAGCTCTTGGGAAAATTGATAAAAAATGAGGCTGTGGATGGCAGACGGGTTTATGTCACCGGGCTATCCATGGGAGGGATGGGCACATTTGAAATGGTGTATCGTCATCCTGAGTTCTTTGCTGCGGCCATGCCGATCTGCGGAGGCGGTGATGTAGTGAGCTATGACAAGCGGGTAAAAAAGATTCCGTTCTGGGTCTTTCATGGTGATGCGGATCCTGTGGTGAACGTAAAACTTTCGCGCGACATGGTGGCCAAGCTAAGGGAGATCAGGGCAAAAGTGAAATACTCAGAATATCCGGGAGCCCTTCATAACAGCTGGGATAATGCCTTTGCAGAAAAAGAATTTCTGAGTTGGATGTTCAGGCAAAGGAAGTAGCACTGGCCGATAGAACCCTAACGCATTCGCTCAACGCCGAACTCCCACGCCCTCACTTCCATCCAGTTTTCGATTCTTCCCTGAAGTGAGAACCCGGTATGCCCTCCACGTTCGGGTGTTTCCAAATACACGCATTCATGACTTCGGGCTATGTCGTATGGATAGCATTCCTCTGGAAGGAAGGGGTCGTTCAGCGCGTTTACAATGAGGACGGGTACGGCAATATGAGGAATGTGCGGAAGCGAGGCGGCTTTTTGGTAAAAGTCGGCTGCATTTAAAAAACCGTGGAGTGGAGCAGTATAGCGATTGTCGAATTCTTCAAAAGACCGGATCTTTTCGAAGCCTTCCGTTGAAACAGATCCCGGATACCTGGCCGCTTTAGTACGAATCTTTTTTCCGAGTTTTTTCAAAAAGCGGTTCAAATAGAATCTTTTGGATGGCTTGTCCAATTCACGGGCACTGGAGCCCAGGTGGCAGGGGACGGAAAATGTCACACCGGCGCTGATAGCTGCAGGAACATGATGGCTGTTCTCACCCAGATACTTAAGTGTAAGGCTGCCACCCATACTCACGCCCACAAGCACGATGGTCTTATAACACCCAGCAGATAAGGCATGGTCAATCACAGCCTTCAGGTCTTCAGTGGCACCGTGATGATAGAACCTGGGGAGACGGTTGATCTCACCGCTGCATCCCCTGCAATTCCAGGCGAGTGCATCCCAACCGCGTTGGTAGAAATACCTTGCCATCCCCTTGCTGTAATGCCTTTCGCTGCTCCCTTCCAAACCGTGCGATATAATCATAAGAGAGGACGCGCCATTTCGCAGCCAGTCCAGATCCAGAAAGTCGCCATCCGGCAATTCGAGACGTTCCCGCTGATAAGTGACGTCGGTTATTTTTCGCAGGGCACTGGGAAGGATAGTCTCCACATGCCCGTTGAACATCCAACCTGGATGGCGATATCGGCTTGTTGAAATTATAGGCATGTCAGTCGAGAACGTCCTGGTATTCTTTCACCTTCTGAAACACTGACTTGGCGAAGGGACAAAGCGGTAATACTTTGATTTGATGCTCACGGGCATATCTTACGACTGCCCCAACCAACTGCTTTCCGGCATTTTGTCCCTTCAGGATATCGGAGACTTCCGTGTGGTCGATAATGATTCGTGGTCCGGCCTTTGTGAATGTCATTTTCGCCACGCGATTCCCATTCATCTCCACGTAGAACTCACCCTT
>JBDHXU010000120.1:0-9066 GCA_039810905.1 Cyclobacteriaceae bacterium
AGCGAATAGCGGATTAGCTACGCTGATCCTTGGTGGACGCTTCAATCTTTGAAAAGCCACGCCTGCCATCGCTATCGCTCGTCAGGCTGGTTTTTGATTTTCCGATGCTCACTGAAAACGAGACGTTTTCGCTCGCCCCGTAAAATCAAAAACCGCCACCGACTTCGTCGGGGCGGCTTTTCTTCAGTTGAGGTCTCGAGCGGATTCGAACCGCTGTAGGAGCTTTTGCAGAGCTCAGCCTAGCCACTCGGCCACGAGACCGGATGAATGTTGAATATTGAACTTTGAATATCCAATGTTGAAGTGTCTATGCACAACATAGAGCTGCTTCAAACGGACGCAAAACTAATGGATCTAGGGGGATAAACCAACCCGATAGTCTAATGCTGCCGCACAGCGAGGCATTATTCTCTTAATTCAGCATCTGTCACACCCCCAGGCGGCTGCCCCTCGAGCCGATAGGCATAGACAGCTCTTCACTCTTCACTCTTCGTTCTTCATTCTTCATTTAATAACGGCTGTTAGCAGTTAGCTTTTAGCCCTTAGCTTAGTCTCCAAAACTCTATCGTACTTCAACTTGGTGTCTCAGAACACAGGACGACACGTTCAGGATCATTCTTACTACCTGAGCTAAGATCTCCATTGGGCGAAGTACTCTTCGTTCTTCACTCTTCACTCTTCACTCTTCGTTCTTCCCTCCTACGCCAATGGCTTCGGCGGGCAAAGCATTCTTCATTCTTCCTTCATCTCCTCCAGTCCCAGATCACAATCTGCCATTTGTTCCCTCCAAAGTGAAGTGTGCCCAACACTTCAAAGCCTGATTTAAGGTGTGCCTTTATGGACCGTGGATTCCTTTCATCCACATCGGTCAGGCAGTAGGGATATTTGGATGACAACTCCCGACGGTAGAAATCATACATCTGCTGCACGAGACCCATTCCCCTGTGTGATTTGGCAACGCATAACTGCCCTACAAGGATGTAGTTGAACGTGCTCATATCTTTCCCATGAAAAGTATGCCGGTTGATCTGATTGCAAAGATCCCGCATGAGCTCGTGTTTCTGTGCAATCTCCCGGGTAGTAACCAGTGCATATCCCACTACCCTGTCAACATCTTTGGCGATTACGGAAGGTTCAGCCTGGTTCATTTCTTCCAAAAAGTCAACAGTGTACAGTGCGGTTACAAATCCCTCCTTTTCAGCTTCCTCCTCTCCCAGCGTGGAGCGCAGATTGGCTGTCTGCAGTTCCTTGATACCAAGGACTTCGTCATGCGTTGAAACCCGTTTGATGGTCAGCATACCACTAGTTAATACTGCATTCGCAGTAATCAAAAATCGGCGATCAACAATGAGCAATAAAAAAGAGGTGACCCGGATTGGATCACCTCCATTTCTATAGAATCATCGCAGATGCATCAGGCCAATATGGCCGTGACACCTCACGAAGAGTTACTCGCTTTTTGCCTCTCCGGCTGACTTTGAAGCAGACATTTTCTCCTTCAGCGCACTCAATGCCTCCAGATCTCCCAACGTGGATTTCTCCGACTGTTGGTTGATGTTGGCAATGGTCTTGCTCTTGGATTCAGGCTTCTTCTTGGGCTGAGGTTTCTCCTCCTGTTCAGTTGACCAGGTAGATTTGTGGCTCAGGCTGATACGGCGATCTTCTTTGGAGAACTCCAGTACTTTGAAGTCCAGCGACTCACCCACTTCTGCCTTGCCTCCATCCTGCTTGGCCACGTTCTTCATGGAGCAGAACCCTTCGATGCCATATTGAAGCTCCACTACCATACCCTTATCGTTCTTGTTGACAATGGTGCCTCTGTGAACGGAGCCTGGAGTAAAGATCGTTTCGAAAGTATCCCATGGATTCTCTTCGAGATGCTTATGGCTCAGCGCAAGACGGCGGTTGGCCGCATCGAGCTCCAGCACTTTCACCTCAAGGGTCTCACCTACCTTGATGAACTCGGAAGGATGTTTCACCTTCTTGGTCCAGCTGAGGTCGGATACGTGCACGAGGCCGTCGATACCCTCTTCCAGTTCCAGGAACAACCCGAAGTTGGTGAGGTTGCGTACGATGCCCTTGTGAACAGTTCCCACCGCATACTTGGTAAGAATTTCCTGACGGGTCCAGGGATCTTCGGAAAGCTGCTTCATGCCCAGTGACATCTTGCGCTCTTCGCGGTCGATGGTAAGCACCACAGCTTCGATCTCGTCGCCCACCTTGATGAAATCCTGAGGATTTCTCAAGTGCTGTGACCAGCTCATTTCGCTTACGTGAATGAGTCCTTCCACACCCGGCTGTATTTCGAGGAACGCGCCATAGTCGGCCACGTTTACAATCTTGCCTTTCACTTTCGATCCCACCTGGATATCGGCAGGCAGTGATTCCCATGGATGAGGAGTCAGCTGCTTCATGCCAAGGGAGATGCGCTTTTTCTCCTGGTCGAAGTCCAGCACCACCACCTTGACGGTCTGGTCGAGCTTGAGAACTTCTTCCGGATGAGAAATGCGGCCCCATGAGATGTCGGTGATATGGAGCAAACCGTCCACACCGCCAAGGTCGATGAACACACCAAAGTTGGTCATGTTCTTGATCACACCCTCGAGCACCTGTCCTTTGTCCAGGTTGGTGAGAATGGCGGCCTTTTGCTGCTCGAGGTCTTTCTCGATGAGCACCTTGTGGGAAACCACCACGTTATCGTTGGTGTAGTTGATCTTCACCACCTTCACCTCGATGTTCTTGTTTACATAAATATCGAAGTCGCGGATAGGCTTCACATCAATCTGTGAACCCGGGAGGAAGGCCTCGATGCCGAACACGTCGACGATCAGACCACCCTTGGTTCTGCGTTTAACAAATCCTTCGATCACCTGATCTTTGTCCAGTGCTGTCTGCACATACTCCCAGCCCTTCACAAGTTTTGCCTTGCGACGGGAGAGTACCAGCTGACCCATTGCGTTTTCGCGCTCTTCAATAAACAGATCCACCTCATCGCCGATCTTGAGATTCGGCATGTCTTTGAATTCAGCGAGCGGTACGAGTCCGTCGGACTTAAATCCAATGTTGAGGATCACGTCACGGTTGTTGATACCAACAACCTTTCCTTTAACCACCTCACTGTTGCTGACGGTGGCAACGGTTCCAGAGTAGAGGTTGAGCATCTTTTCGCGGTCGGATGAAGAGTAGCCTTCACCGAATCCTTTGCGGTCAAATGCTTCCCAGTCGAAATTTTCGGTCGACACCGGGGCGCTCGATGCAGTCTTGCGGGCCGTTACATCACGGATGACGCGGTTAAGGCCCTCTTCTTCTTCAGCGCGCTTGGCAGCCTTGAAAGCTGCAAGCTCATCCTGTTCCAGCTCACTTTCTGCAGTCTTAACGTCGATATGCTGATCTGCTTCTTTTGCTGCCAGCACTTTTTTGGCGTTTTCTTCCTTCGAGTCGCCGGGTTTTTGTCCTTTAGCCATACTAAATCGCCCTTCATACATGTGCCTGACGGGCGCTACAGACACAAATTGGTTATACATACCTCCTGAAACCTATCAGGAGGCCCCTTTCAATTGGGGGGCCGCAAATTTAAGCAGAAAAGGGGAAAAAGCCAGAACAAGTGAAGAACGAAGAACGAAGAGTGAAGAACGACCCTGATGACGATGGATTTCGGGATAAGTGAGGGGTAAGTGGTTACTTTTAGTAAGTAGTAACTCACTTGACTTGGCTTGTACCGAGGAACTAGCAGTTAGCCAGTAGCCAGCTGCCAGGAGCTAGAAGCCATTCCTACAAATCATCCTCACGCAATGTACCCACTGCGTAATCGAGCACAACCTTCTGGAACAGCAGGCGATACTCAGACTGTGCCTTGTCGGTTTGCGCCTGAACAAATGCACGATTGGCATTCGCGTAATCCACAAAGTTTGTAATACCAAGATTGTAGCGCTCGGTTTCCAGTGAAAAGGCCATTTCTGCAGCTTTGATCTGAGCGAGGGAGGCTTCAAATGTTCGTTTATACAACTGGAAGTTCTGGTAGGCGCGCATAACATCTGTCTTCACCTGGATCTCTGTATTCTTTCTGGCGATTTGATTGTTCATGTAGGTCACCTTCTGCTGAACGTAGTTCATTCTGTTCTGAAGGTTTTGGTTACCGCCGAAAATAGGCACGTACAATTGCAGCCCGTACATCTTACGGAGATTATCCTCTTTGAATTGCCTCTCAAAAGGCGCAGTGGACGAATCGCCATGATTTCGGTTGTAGAACGAGTTGATAGAGAAGAATGCACTTAACGAAGGAAGAAACTGGGCCTTCATAGCCTTCATGGCATATCTGCTGCCGTCTTCCGTCTTCTTTGCCCTCAGGTAATCACCACGGGTATTAAGTGCAGTTTCATAGAGTTGGGGCAAAGCATATTCCTCAGATCCGATCTTGTTCACATCCCAGTCGGGTTTGGCAATGTCGAATTGTTCGTCCGGATCCATCAGCAAGGTCTGTGTAAGCAGCGCTTTGTCGTTGATCAACTGAATCTCCGCCTGGTAAGCACGAATTTGTGCCGCTTTGGTTTGGGAGTCCTGGTTGTATTCGTCCACAGGAGAACGGGCACCCAACTTGACCTGTTCTGAAACTTGCTGCAACTGTTTGTCGAGGGAAGCAAAGTTCTCCCGTGCAATCCTCAGCAGCTCAGCGTCCAGCAAGAGTGTGAGATATTGAGTGGCAACCGTGTTGATGACATCCTGTTTGGTGCGGTTTACATAGAAGCTCTGTGCTTCGAGTTGGCTGGAGTATTGCTTCACCCTGTTTACCTGGCTAAGACCGTTAAATATTGCCCAGTTGGCCTGCAAGGATCCTGACACCTGATCAAAGAGACCGTTCACAACTCTACCCTGGTTCGAGTTAAAGAAGTTACCATTAATCTGCGTCACACCTGACTGGGCATACAGTGTGGGGCCAAGTGCAGCAATACTCTGGGTCTTCTGCATCTGGGAGAATTGCATATTATTCTTTTGCTGATTGAACAGAACACTGTTCCTCAGTGCGATCTGGATCGCCTCCTCAAACGTCAGAATCCTTGTCGCCGGCTGACCCTGACCGAAAGTCAGTCCGGCTGCGAACATCACCGTACAAAAAATCAAACCACGCTTCATTGACCGCACTATTTATTTGACAACTTTTTCATCTGATACCACTGCACCGTCCGCAATGCGGACAATCCTCTTACCCCTTCTTGCGTTCTCTTCCGAATGCGTCACCTGGACAATGGTGATTCCCTCTTCATTCAGCTTCTGGAAGATATCCATGATCTGTTTGCCTTGTTCCGAATGAAGGTTTCCTGTAGGCTCATCCGCAAGCAGTAATTTGGGTTGGCCCACGATTGCACGCGCTATACCAACCAACTGTTGTTGGCCGCCGCTGAGTTGCTCTGGAAAAAGATCCTTTTTTGCCACCATGCTGAACCGGTCCAGCAGTTCAGCCACCATACTCTTACGCTGCCCACTATTGACTCCTTTATAGAGAAGTGGTGTCTCAATATTTTCGTAAACGGTCAATTCATCGATCAGGTGATAGGCCTGGAAGATGAATCCGATGTAGTTCTTGTGCATTTCACTCTTCTGCTTCTCCTTCATCTTGTGCACTGGCTCATCGAAGAAGAAGTACTCCCCTGCCGAGGGCTCGTCCAGCATTCCAATGATATTCATTAATGTGGATTTACCCGATCCGCTGGGTCCCATAATGGTGAGGAATTCACCCTGCTGGACCTCCAGGTCAATACCTTTGAGAATAAACGTGCGCTGGAAGCGGGAATCAATGTACTTGTCGATGTCTTTCAGTTTGATCATAGTAAAACAATTGTGCCCCCGGCACGCAAGGGCTTGTTGCCAATAATAGTGCCACCCGGTATTACCGCTTTAGACGGGAATTTCGGGGAATGGTTGCATTATTTCCGTCCGGGGATGAAAAAAGGTGTGCGATTGCGGACGGTTGCCAACATGAGCTGAAGGTGCTTAACTTCACTGGCGTGAATTGGAATCTGCTGTTGTCTTTGTTGATATTTATGCTCTGGCCTGGCCCGAGTCATGCCCAGCAGGATGAGGTACGGAAATCCATCTATTTCGATGGCGGGAGCTTTTATATCGATGAATACCAGGCTGCAGATCTTGCCCACTGGCTGGATTCCATTCCCAACCTGCTGGACAAATATGAAATTCAGCTGATCAGTCATACAGACCCCATCGGCGGCCGACGGTTCAATGAGTGGCTTTCGCGCATGCGCAGCACGGCTGTATTCAATCTTCTGTTGGAGAAAGACATTCCTGAAAAGATCATTCATGTGAAAGACTGGGGCTACGAGAACCCGGTGTACGCCAATGATTCCTATGAAGGAATGTTGATGAACAGACGCGTCGATGTGATCCTGAGACCGGTGGTATTTTAAAGAGCGGCGGTTGGGTATTGGCGGTTGGCGGTTGGCTGGCGAGGCACTCTTCGTTCTTCCCTCCTACGCCAAAGGCTTCGGCGGGCAAAGC
This sequence comes from Cyclobacteriaceae bacterium, assembly GCA_039810905.1. Lineage (GTDB taxonomy): Bacteria > Bacteroidota > Bacteroidia > Cytophagales > Cyclobacteriaceae > ELB16-189. Next base: position 6,511 of record JBDHXU010000120.1, read on the forward strand.
ATTCTTCATTCAAATTGCCGTTGATCAGGATTCTTCTGATCTTCACCTTTATTAAAACAGAATACTGCCATGCGATTAATACTTCCCATACTTCTGATAATCTCATTTCCAGCCTTCTGCCAGGAGGATGAAAAAATCATGGAGCCGATCCGGATGATTTTCGCCGGAATGGAGAAAGGCGACAGCGCCATGGTACGCAGGGCATTTCACCCATCGCTCACCTTTCAGTCAGTGTCAAAGGATGCAAATGGTCAGAACCAATTGAAAGGCAGTACACTCAAGGCATTTCTTACTGCCATCGGCACTCCTCATGCGGAACCATATCATGAACTGATCTGGGCACCACAGATACAGGTGGATGGCAGTTTTGCTCAGGTGTGGACGCCATACGCTTTCTACATGGGAAAGACATTCCATCATTGCGGTGTGGATGCCTATCATCTCTTCAAGGATAATGACGGGAAGTGGAAAATCTTCAATCTTACGGATACCCGTTGGAAGGACGGATGCGTGGTGCCTGAGGAGGTGAAAGCCAAAATGAAATAAACATGGTTTTTCATGCACATCCTGAAGCCTTTGCTGAAGTTGATTCACGCCTCGATGCTGGTTCTGCTTATGACCAGCCAGTCGCAGGCCCAGGTACTAACCACCTTTGTACTGATCCGCCATGCTGAAAAGTCCTCCGAGGCGGGCAAGGATCCAGCACTTTCAGAAGCAGGTCAGCAAAGGGCCCTGCGGCTTGCAGAAATGTTCAAAGCCACAAAAGTTGACGCAGTCTATTCCACACCGTATCAGCGCACCCGTTTGACCGTAACGCCGCTGGCTGAGCAGCAGGGTTTGCAGGTACAGACTTATGATGCCCTGAAAAGAGAAGCCATCGATGAAATGCTGCAGCGCCACCACGGCGGCACGGTTGTAGTTTGCGGGCATTCGAACACGATACCATGGACAGCAAACTACCTTACCGGTAACAAAGATCTCTCCGATTTTGCCGATAACGAATATGGAAACCTCCTCATCGTTGAGGTTGTCGAAAAAGGGAAAGCGAAAGTGGTTTGGCTAAGGTACTGAGACGGATCAACAAGAAACCAGAAACAAGAAACCAGAAACTAGGAACCAGAAACTAGAAACCAGAATCGTAACTTCGTCCCATCAACCCACCCGATATGATCAAACGGTTCTTTCTCTGCCTGGCGTGGAGCCTGATATTGCTGCCCTTGGCGCGCGCATCTTCTATCGATAGCCTGGAGAATGTATTGAAGAGTGCCCAGGGCAGCCAGAAGGTTAAGGTAATGAATGAACTCTTTGGGGCCTACCTGAACAATGATCCTGTAAAAGCAGTAGGGTATGCCAAACAGGCACTTGCGCTGGCCACTTCCATTGATGACAAGAAAGGAATGGCTGCATCTTACAACAACCTTGGTGTTGCCTATCGGAATCAGGGAGCCTTGGACCTTGCGCTGGAACATTATCTTCAATCCCTCACCCTTTACGAATCCATTCAAAATGCCGAGGGTAGTTCCACAACAAAAAACAACATTGCCAATATTTACACCATCAAGAAGGACTATGGTCAGGCATTGAAATATTTCGAAGAGTCGAGAAAAGGTTTTATCGAACTGGGCGACCAGTCGAAAATCATAGGATCACTGACCAACCTGGGCAATCTTCACGCCGACATGCAGCGTTATGTTGAAGCAAGGCATTACTATGAAGAGGCGCTTGCCATGTCAGAAAAGTCGGGTAAAGTCCTACCGGAGCCGCTGATCAATCTGGGAGGCCTGAACTCCAGGCAAGGGAATTACCCAATGGCGATTGAATACTATCGCCGGGCCCTTGATCTGGCACGTGAACAGCAGGACAAGATCAGTCAGGTGCACATTGCGACATCATTGGGAGGAGTGTACATGCAGGCAGGGAGGACATCTGACGCTGAGGAATTGCTTTCCTATGCTTACAAGACTGCAACTGAACTGCAGGCTTACATGTATTATCCGCAGATACTCAAAAGCATGGCAGCCAACTATTTCAAGCAGGGAAAGTCAAAGGAGGCATACGAGATTCTGCTCAAGTATGACGAGGCCAGGGAAAAGGTCTACGGTGAGGAAAGCACACGGAGGATCGCACAAATGGATCTTGCATTGAAACTGCGTGAAAAAGAGACAGAGATTGAACAGATCGAAAGGGACAATGAGGTTAAAACGCTCAAGCTTAGAAACATTGAATTCATCATTACAGCCGTGGTACTCGGTCTGGTTGCGCTTCTGGCAGTTGGTAATCTTTACTTTATGGGCGGCCGACGAAAAAAGGCCGCCTGACCGTACGCATGTTGCATCTGACAAGCAGTCTGCCTATTATTAAAACATGATAACAAGACACGAGGCGCAAACTCTATTGGAGTCGATGACCAAAAGTGCAAGCCTCCTGCGCCACATGCGCACGGTGGAGCTGGTGATGGAAGCCTACGCAGAAAAATATGGCGAGAACAAAGAAGAGTGGGCTGTTGCCGGGATCCTTCACGACGCGGATTACGAGGCCTTTCCGGACCAGCATCCG
>JBDHXU010000121.1:0-8953 GCA_039810905.1 Cyclobacteriaceae bacterium
GCCGGCACTCCTTTGATCATCCAATCCGGTGCAGGTGCACCCTTGAGGTAGTGATCAAAGAACTGCATCATCCTTTTCTGAAAGTCAATCCTGTTCTCACGTTTCACGGGCCAGTGAGGTTCACCATTGTAGTTCAGCATCCACACCGGCTTGTTTAAACGGCGCATGGCCATGTACATTTCTATTCCCTGGTACCAGGGCACTGCGCCGTCGGCATCGTTATGCAAGAGCAGAAGTGGAGTCTGGATCTTGTCGGCAAAGAAGATGGGCGAGTTTTCGATGTATAACATGGGCTTCTCCCATAGAGAGCCGCCGATCCTGCTTTGCGTATGCTCGTACTGGAACATCCTGCTGATGCCTGTCTCCCACCGTATTCCGCCGTATGCGCTGATCATGTTGGCCACGGGCGCGCCCGCCTCGGCAGCTTTGAAAAGATTCGTTCGTGTGACCAGGTAGGCCGTCTGATAGCCTCCCCAACTGTGGCCCTGCACTCCTATATTCTTCTCATCTACAAAGCCTTTCGCAATCAGGGATGTAACACCAGGCAGAATACAATTGTGAGCGCTCTCGCCAGGGAACCCGATCTTGTAAACAATGTCCGGCACAAAGACGAGGTAGCCATTGCTGGTATAAACAGTCCTGTTGATGGCTGATCGCAATGGTTCCGGCCGGATGTGCTGATGAAGATTATCGCTCTCCTTTTCATAGAAGTACACAATCATAGGATACTTCTTTGTGGGATCAAATCCCTCCGGCTTGTACAGGAGGCCGCTCAGCGGAATATTGTCCAGGCTCCTCCAGTTCACCATCTCCACAGAACCCCAGTAATATGTCTTCATCTGCGGGTTGGCATCCGACAACTTTTTCATTCCCGTGAGAGACGCATCGGCTGTCCACACATCAGGGAATTCACGAAAGCTTTCCCTGGTAAAGAGCAGCTGGTTCGCCTGCTTCGCTTTTACAGTGCCGCTGAACCGGAAGTTGTCCATGAGCAACGGTGTAAGTCTTCCATCCTTTAAGGTAAGCCTGTAATAACCGGAAGCTTTTGTGCCTTCATCAAAGGCCGAGAGCAGCAAATCCTTATCGGGATCGATGAATCGCTCTTCCGGGTCGAGGCGCAAATAGCGGAAGACGATCTTCTTCTCTCTTCCTGTTCGTGTGAGATTAATCGGCGCAGAGTTGGCGTTCGGATCGAATGACCAGATATCGTACCGGTCGTAGATCAACATACGGTCATCACCTTTTATGAAGCCGGCCACACCGTAAGGAGCAGGAAAATCAGGTGAGTCATTCTCCTCATCGGCGAATCGGATGCGCTGTCCCTGGTTTAACCTGACCGCCCTGTCCTTTTCTACTGAGTAGGCATACCATGCTGAGTCGATCAGATTATACCAGTATACAAATTTGGCAGAAGGCGACAGGCTGGCGTTGCCCTTGACTCTTGACGCAACGTTCCTTCGCATCTGGACTTTCAAATCAAACAGGTAGATGTCCCTGTAGGATGACTGGTCCCAGGTGGTCATCTTTCTATAGGGCACGTTTGACTCTCCGAGGACAACGCCTGCATTTCCTTCATCACCCAATGTGATTTCCGGAACTTCACGGTCGCCCAGCTGCAGCACATTGCTGCCCGCCAGGTCAATCAAAGCCAGGTAAGAACGTTTCTTTTCTGTATCAAGCTGCTTGTTCTGTTGTGGATAAATGTAGGGGTCCTCTCCGCCCCACACTTCCACACTCACAATTTCTTCGGGCAACCGGGTTGTGTCGCCCACCACTGGCTGGGGAGAGGTTCCCACGAAGAGCTTGCTTCCGTCTTTCGAGAATAGCGGAGTGTAGTTTTCATTAAGTATCCAGTTCTGCGGTATTCCCATGGATTTCTCAACGTCCAGTTGCCGGGCGGTCTGGTTTCCCGCTTTCCAGGTGTAGAGTTGATAGTGGCGAATGAGTGCCTTCGTTGTGTCCGTATCAACCAGAAAACTCACCTGGTCGCCGCCTTCAGCCACCGACAGTCCCTTGAATTTGAACTTGCTCTTCCCCGTGTACAATTGCGCCAGCTGGTCGTTCTTCGTGTCATACCAGTAGACGCCTGCCTTCATCGTGCTGTCGTTTCCGGAAGTGGAGAATAGCAGGCCCTGTCCGTATTTCGCGAAAACATATTCTCTCACATATCCGAACGTGAGACTCTTCCCACCGGGAAGTTGTCTAACCACCAGTGAATGGCCATTCTCATCATTGTTGGGTTTTACTTTCTTGGGTTTCTTCTCTTTGTCCTCTCCTTTCGGTTTGGCTTCTTTCTTAGCTTCGAGTTGATAGGCCAGCCAGCCGCCTGCCTTCTCCGGAATTCTGAATGACTTGACTTCCGGCACCTTCTCGGTCTTTCTGGTTGCGATGGAATAGATGCCGAGGCTGTCCTTGGGTAGGTCCTCCTTCTTTTTCTTCTGCCGTCTCAAATCCTTGACAAGTTTCTGCTGAGGCTTGATCTTGAAGATGGCGTAGCGACTGTCGAAGGTGAGAGATGCCGCATCTCCTCTTCTGATGGAATCAATTGTTCCTGTTTTGATGTGGTGCATGACGAGCTTGCCGTCGCCATCCTGAGGCATAATGGTATAGGCTGCCACACTTCCGTCCGGCGTCAGGGCCTTGAAGGGTATGTCCTTCCATCTGTCATACACAGCATGGCTCAACGGTTTCTTCTGGACAGCTGCCGGTTGTTGCTTCTTTTGTGCGAATGAAGCAGTGGAAATGGCAAGGGCAAAAAGCAGGAGGCATCGATTCATCATGATGATTCGGTTTTCAATAAAATTAAGTAAATACTTTCCGACCCCGAGAAGGGTTGTGACAAGTGGTCTGCCCTAGCGATAACTGAATTCGCCCTCCGAGGATTTGATCGTCAGCATCTTTTCTGAAGAAGCCTCGACACGTCCCACAATTTGGGCGGGGACACCCCATTCACGGGAGTGTTCCACGACGCGTTCAGCATGTTTTGCCGCGAGATAGATTTCCATCCGGTGTCCCATGTTGAATACCTTATACATTTCCTCCCACGACGTGGCGCTGTGCTCGTAGATCAGGGAAAAGAGAGGAGGGATCGGGAAGAGATTGTCTTTTATGATATGGAGTTTGTTCACGAAGTGCAGCACCTTGGTCTGCGCTCCACCGCTGCAATGCACAATGCCGTGAATCTCCTTCCTGAGCTCTTTCAAAAGCGGAAGAATTATGGGAGTGTATGTCCTGGTCGGTGACAAAACCAGTTGTCCGACATTCACCGGAACATCCGGAAGCGTGTCAGTAACCGTGAACTTGCCGGAATACACAAGATCTTCCGGTACTTCCGCATTATATGATTCAGGATACTTGACGGCATAGTCCTTTAAAAATATGTCGTGCCTTGCCGACGTGAGGCCGTTGCTTCCCATGCCTCCGTTGTACACTGTCTCATAAGAAGCCTTTCCATACGATGAGAGCCCGACGATCACATCGCCTGCCTGTATCCTTCCGTTATCAATAACATCCTGGCGCTTCATCCTCGCCGTAACTGTGCTGTCAACAATGATGGTTCTTACCAGGTCACCCACGTCCGCCGTTTCGCCGCCAGTACTGTAAATCGGAAGTCCATGGCGTCTTAGTAACTCCAGGAACTCTTCCGTACCCTGGATGATAGCGGAGATTACTTCACCGGGAATCCTGTTCTTGTTTCTTCCTATGGTGGATGAAAGTGTGACCGGGCCTGTGACGCCTGCGCACAGTAGATCATCCACGTTCATGACCACAGCATCCTGGGCAATACCTTTCCAAACCGAAAGGTCGCCTGTCTCCTTCCAATAGATATAAGCAAGAGAGGATTTCGTGCCCGCACCGTCGGCATGCATCACCGTGCACCAGTCGGGATCGCCTGCTAAAAGGTCAGGAACGATCTTGCAAAAAGCGGTGGGGAAAAGACCTTTCTCGATTTGGGCAATAGCTTTGTGAACATCTTCTTTCGTTGCAGATACGCCCCTCTGCTGGTATCGTTCCGACATGAGTGAATGATTCGTTATTTCATTTTCAGTGAAGTCCACACACTGCTGGCAGAACTCATTTCAGGGTTGGCCTGTACACCCCTGTATCCCTGTCCCCTGCTCATGGCATTGGCACCCCCTGCGCCGCCCGCGCCCATTTGGCGTCCCTGACCTGCACCTTTCTTTGAAGAAGTCGGCTGGGAAGACGAAGTGAACTTGCCAGTCTCAAATCCGACACCGAGCACATCAAGTGATGTCCTTGACATCCTGAAAGATTTGAACGGGATGATGGCCTCATATACATAGGTTCCGTCATCAGCCACTGCTATGGCGACTTTGATGCCGGTAGTGATGCCACTCCGCGTGCTGGTGATGGGGTCATCTGCCAACCCTTCCAATTCAATTACTTCCAGGTCGGCAACAAGGCTTTTATTCATGTCCTTCTGGAACTGGGCGCGTTCAGTCGACGACATCTTCTGCTGCTCCTCGCGGTTCATAGTAGCCCTGATGGCCTCCATTCGCTCCTTGCCTTCAACTCCGGAAGGAAATCTCAGTCCGAGTTTCTTTTTCTTCTTTCCTGCAGGATCCATCCATAGCGTAAGTCCGAACAGTGCAATTTTCCGACGGACATACTCATCGCTGGTCTTCATCCGCGCATAGAGATTATTAGCGTCCGCACAGAAATTGTAACTGAATTTTTTGTCATCATCCTGAATCCACTCCATTGGCCATTCATTGGCCTGGCCATCGACAACAATCACAGCTGCCAAATCACAATTCACACCCGCCTCCTGGGCATACAACAGCTTTGCCGTCAGAAACAGCAAAGCTGAGACTACACATTTCCTTATCATACTGGTCGTGGTTTTATGCGAGAGGCAAAGTTATCAAATAATTGCCCTTTAGCGTACCTGGCGGAAAAGCTCCCAGCATATGATACCCGCACAAACAGATACGTTCAATGAGTGCTTTGTTCCCTCCTGTGGTATCTCGATGGCGAGATCAGCTTTGTCCACTACCGACTCGCTGACGCCATTGACTTCGTTTCCAAACACCAGGCACCACTTCTCATCCGGTGCGAATTGTATTTCATCCAATCGCTTACTCTCATTGGTTTGCTCCACTATCACGAGACGGTAACCCGCTGCTTTCAGTTCCCCCGCTGCAGTGGCAGGATCTTCACTGTACTCCCATGCCACGGTATCCGTGGACCCCAGCGCGGTCTTGTGAATTTCACGATGTGGCGGGGTTCCTGTAATTCCGGTAAGTACAATTCGCTCCAGGCGAAATGCATCGGCCACCCGGAAGACGGACCCCACATTATGCAAACTGCGAATGTTATCCAGCAGAACCACGACCGGGAGCTTGGCCGTATTTTTGAATTCTTCAGCCGAAACCCTGCCAAGTTCCTCCAGTTTCAGTTTCTTCATGGTCCGAAATTAGCGAGATAAACCAGGTTAATAGCCTGAAACTTTCAAACACTGCTTACCGTTCTTGAATTTTACATGAGATGGGGCATCCTTTTGCTATTCACCTGGGTCACTGCCACTGCGCAGGATCAATGGAAAAATGTGTACACGGAAAGCGCCTGGAAGGATCGGGACCGTTGGCAAAAGCCGGAGGAGCTGATCCGCATGCTGAACCTGAAAAGGGACAGTGAAGTGGCAGACCTTGGTTGCCATGAAGGTTACATGACCGTCAAACTCGCATCAGTTGTTGCTTCAGGTCATGTGTATGCTGTGGATCTGAATGCCACAAGATTATCGCAGTTGAAGTCCCACCTCGCATCACGCCAGATCAGTAATGTAGAGACCATTCAGGGTGATGCCAGTGACCCGCATCTCCCTGCCAACAAATTGGATGCTTTGGTGATCCTGGACGCTTATCACGAAATGAATTCCCATCAGGAAATACTTGCACACGTTAAGCGTGCATTGAAGCCGGGAGGCAGATTATTGATCTGTGAGCCTATAGCTGATGAAAGAAGAAGGCTCACCCGGAGTGAACAGCAAGACAAGCACGAGATCGGGCTCTCTTTCGTATTGGAAGACCTTGGCAAAGCAGGATTCAAGGTGGTGAAACAGTCAGACCCGTTTATCGATCGGTCCCGCGAGAAGGGAGACATGATGTGGATCATTCTGGCCACGCCGGTTCGTGATTCAAAATAGGCATTTAACATGCCTGCAAGTGCATCAGATGGAATTTCCGTATCATTTTAAAACGCCTCTGTCCTTGTTTAAGCAATGTTCTAAATTGCCGGGATGTCTGCGGCTCCTGATACCCCATTGATGAAACAGTACAACGCCATCAAGGCGAAGTACCCGGGCGCCCTTTTGCTGTTTCGTGTGGGCGACTTTTACGAAACCTTTGGCCAGGACGCAGTACAGGCCAGCAGGGTACTGGACATCGTGCTCACCAAAAGAGGAAACGGTTCGGCTTCCGAAATGGAGTTGGCGGGTTTCCCCCATCATGCACTGGACACTTATCTTCCAAAACTTGTACGCGCCGGCCACCGCGTAGCAATTTGCGACCAACTCGAAGATCCGCGCATGGTCAAGGGCATTGTCAAACGCGGCGTCACCGAGCTTGTCACACCCGGCGTTTCCTACAATGATAATGTGCTGGAGCGCAAGCGCAATAATTTTCTCGCATCCGTTTACAGCAATAAGTATTCCTGGGGAATAGCATTACTCGATATCAGCACCGGAGAATTCTACTGCGCCCAGGGAACGGAGAGCTATGTGTTCAAACTCATTCAGAGTCTGAACCCTTCGGAGCTCATCTTCTCCAAGAGTCAAAGGGGAATCATGGAACCACATGTGGGTGACGATTGGGCCACCTTCGCCGTGGATGACTGGGCTTTCGCCTACGACTTCGCCGAGGAAAAACTGTTGTCCCAATTCAAGACCGCGTCACTCAAAGGTTTCGGCATCGACGGATTGCATGAAGCGATCATTGCTGCAGGTGCCATCCTGCATTACCTCGAAGTAACTGAACATAAAGACGCCCGACACGTCTCCGCCATCGCCCGCATCGACGAGGAGACGTATGTGTGGCTGGATAAGTTCACCATCCGCAACCTCGAACTGGTCATGCCGCAACAAGAAGGCGGCGTTCCCCTGCTGCAAATCCTGGACCATACCGTGACGCCCATGGGCTCGCGCCTCCTGAGGAAATGGATGGTTCTTCCCTTACGGAGTCAGCAGGCCATCGAGGAAAGGCACAGGATTGTCGAAAAGGTTTTTGCTGATGAAGATCTGTTTGATTCAATTGTCAATCAGCTGAGACACATTGCTGACTTGGAACGGCTCATCTCGAAAGTGGCAGTCGGCCGGATTAATCCCAGGGAGATGCTTCAGCTGAAACGGTCACTCACGGCAATCATCCCGGTGAAGGAAGCGCTGAGTGTTTCAGGGATACCCGAGTTGAAAAAGCATGCCGATCAGCTGAATCCCTGCAGTTTCCTGCTGGACAAGCTGGAGAAGGAATTGCGAGAGGATGCCCCGATGTTGATTCACCAGGGAGGTATCATTCGCGATGGGGTGAATGCCGAACTGGATGAACTTCGCGCCATCGCCTTTTCAGGGAAGGACTACCTCGTACAAATACAGAAACGTGAAGTGGAACGCACGGGTATCCAGTCGCTGAAGATCTCCTATAACAAGGTGTTCGGGTATTACCTCGAGGTAAGCAATGCCAACAAAGACAAGGTGCCCCCGGACTGGATCCGGAAACAGACCCTGGTCAACGCCGAGCGCTACATTACGGAAGAGCTGAAAACCTACGAGGAAAAGATTCTGCATGCAGAAGAGCGGTTGACGGTTATAGAGCAGCGACTCTTCAATGAGCTGATCCATCATGCTGCCGGGTTTACCTCACCCATTCAACAAAATGCGCGCACCATTGGCGAGATGGATTGCCTGCTTTCTTTCGCACATGCCGCACGCCTGAACCGGTATGTAAAGCCGGAGATGAATGACTCCACCCGCATAGAAATTCACGACGGCAGGCACCCGGTCATCGAGAAGCAGCTCCCACCCGGAGAATCGTATGTTCCCAACGACATTCTCCTCGACAACGACACCCAGCAGATCCTGATCATCACCGGGCCGAACATGGCAGGAAAGTCGGCATTGCTGAGACAAACTGCTTTGATCGTGCTAATGGCACAGATGGGGAGTTTTGTTCCTGCCACCGCTGCCTGCCTGGGCATGGTGGACAAGGTGTTCACGCGCGTTGGCGCGTCAGACAATCTCTCCAGGGGGGAATCCACCTTCATGGTGGAAATGATCGAGACGGCGAGTATTCTCAACAACCTCAGCGACCGCAGCCTGATCCTCATGGATGAAATCGGCCGGGGCACCAGCACGTATGACGGCGTGTCCATCGCCTGGGCTATTGTCGAGTATTTGCATCAGCACAAAGAATTCCGTCCGAAGACACTCTTTGCCACCCATTATCACGAACTCAACCAGCTGGCTGAGGACTTTGTGCGGGTGAAGAATTTCAACGTGAGTGTCAGGGAAGTGGGTGACAAGATACTGTTCATGCGCAAGCTCAAAGAGGGTGGCAGTGAGCATAGTTTTGGGATTCATGTTGCCCAAATGGCGGGCATGCCCAACAAGATTGTGCTTCGTGCCAATGAAATCCTGCACTTCCTCGAAAAGGACAAGCACAAGAATGAATCCAGTCAGCGTCTCAAAGATGTGCCGAAAGAGAATTTCCAGATGAGCCTCTTTGACGCCGATCCGCGCATGAAGGAAATTCAGAATCTCCTCGGCAAGATCGACATCAATACGATGAGCCCGGTGGAAGCGTTGCTGAAGCTGAATGAAGTGATGGCTATTCTGAAGAAGAACTCGTGACTTAAACCGGCGACGCTTATCTCCTCCTGAAGTGACGCTTTTGGCCCTTGGGGTGTGAGCCACGACCTTGCTGGCGGCCATGTACCTTCC
>JBDHXU010000122.1:0-8930 GCA_039810905.1 Cyclobacteriaceae bacterium
GTTCCGGGCCCCGGGCCCCGACATTTATCGTCGGGGTTACAGAGGAGTTCCCTTTTGCTTGGATTATTTCGCGCCAAACTCGCGAAGCACACTAAGAGTTTGTGCCAGTTTATCATTTGAGACGCACTTTTAACTTTTCGTTCTTCACTCTTCGTTCTTCGTTCTTCCCTCCTTCGCCAAGGCTCCGGCGGGCGAAGCATTCTTCCTTCTTCGTTCTTAGTTCTTCATTCCCTTCCTAATCACCTCAATCGTACTTGTATCTGTATCGAACACAGAATACCATCCCTGGAATTCATGTGGCGGGTCGCCCACAAAATCGTCGCCGGGCACCCACATGGCACCCGGATGCTGAGGTCTTCCTTCCCCACCCCAGGCCCAAAAGTTGCAGCCCTGAACTGAACTGCCCGGCTCCTTTGTCAGGCGCATTACCTCATCAAAGATGGCCGCATAATATTTGTCTCTCACCGTCACGGAGGACTGGACATCGTAACTATTCAGGTCCCTGGATATTCCAAACTCTTCCAGCACCATAGGTTTGCCCATTTGTCTTGCGATGGCCGCATGATCGTTCAGGTAGGTGATGGCATACTTCAATGCTGGGCTGTAGGTGGAGTCCGCTTTCATGGGATCATAGTAGCCCCAGTTCTGTACCCATATGTGGATGGTGGAATAGTCGATGTTCTTGCTGGCATGATCCCTGGCGAGATCGGTTCCCGCAAAATCCGACGAGGTCTTTCCCTCGCTTCCGGTAGTGACGAGATGGCTCGGGTCCAGCTTCTTAATATATCCTGCCGTCGCATCAACCCATTTGAGAAAATCAGGAATGTTGTTCACACCTCTGGGCTCATTGGCCAATTCCCAAGCCATGATGGTTGGATCGTTCTTGTAATCTGTTCCTGAAATGCTGTTCGTATGGTTGATCAGAAACTCCAGGTGTTGGTCAAACATTTCTACTGCATTCGAATTGGAATAGAATTGTGCGGTGAACTGCTGATACTTTCCCCAATCTCCACCCGGGTGCGGGGGCGGATATGGAATAGAATCGGCGGCACCGGCCCAGACGAGGTACTGCGCCATTCCTCCTGACCAGTTCCAGAAGTTATTCATACACATGATAGCTTTCATGTCGCGCTTTCTCATTTCATCCAGCAGAAAATCGAGACCTTCGAGAACATCCGTATTATAGACACCCGGACTGGTTTGCAGGGAAGGCACCATTCGATAGGGCTCTGAGTCGGGCCCTTCACTACCGCCCATGATTCTCAGATTGGTTACACCCAACTCATTGAGCCGGTCAAGCTCGCGAATGAGCCTTTCGCGGTTTCCACCTGGTCCTTTGGATCCGAGGTTGAGCCCGTACCAGAAGTTGGTGCCGAGGAATTTGTATGGCTTGCCATTGAGCTCGAAACCAACACCCTTTACAGAAACAAATGGCGAAGGCGACTTAGGCGAGGAACACCCAAGAAAAAAGCAGGCGGCAAGGATTATGAAAGGTTTCATGCCGTTGATTATTATACCCATGCACTTTTGAGTTGAACTGGCTGTTGGCTCCTGGCGCTCCTGGCTATTGGCGAGGCCTCAAATATCCGGCAGATCCATCGTGTATGACATGCACTTTTTCACTCTTCACTAAGCCCTGGCTGTTGGCTTCTGGCTATTGGCTCTTGGCCTAGCCCCAAACTTAATCCTACTCCAACCTAGTTGAGTCCATTTCAGGGATTGACAACTACTTACTACTTACCACTCACTACTTACTCTACTCTTAAAAAAAGCAAACCAGCGGGCGAAGCACTTTTCACTCTTCACTTTTCACTTAACCCTGGCTATTGGCTCCTGGCTGTTGGCTGTTGGCGAGGCCTCCAATATCCGGCAGATCCATCGTGGATGACGTGCACTCTTCACTCTTCGTTCTTCACTCTTCCCTCCTTTGCCAAGGCTACGGCGGGCAAAGCATTCTTCCTTCTTCATTCTTCCCTCCTTCGCCAAGGCTTCAGCGGGCGAAGCATTCTTCATTCTTCCCTCCTTCGGCGGGCGAAGCATTCTTCGTTCTTCGTTCTTCACTCTTAGTTCTCACTTTATCTCCCATCCCTTCCTGTACTCCCTCTTCACAAACTGGTTCGCAGCTTCAAAGTTGGTAACCTTCATATTTGCTGCATCCCACGTGTGGGTGATGTAACGGCCTGGATATTTGTGCGACGTCATCTCGCCATAAACCGGATCTTTGCGCGTAATTTTTTCTCTGAGACTAAAACTCCGGAGCAAAAGATTGCCCATGAGTACGGTCTCGGTGAGCGGACCGCCATAACCTTCAAATGGCGAAGACACCTGCATGTTGCCATAACCTGCGATGCACGCGTCTACCCACTGCCACCAGTGCCCATCCATATCGCCGGGCACACGGGTGTACTTCTTAGGGATATTGAGATCCTTGTTTAATGACAACGGCAGCAGGATCGGGTTCCTTCCGCCCCATCCGCAAGCTGCCTTTCCTTTGGTGCCAATGAACAGTGTACTTCCTTCATAGTCATTCAGTCCAGGCCAGTCACCCATGATGTCGTTCATGTTGACATTTGGATCCAGCTCTTTGGGTCGCTCAGGGGTAATGCCTCCGTCCATCCAATAGAGATCAAGATCCTTTCCATTTTGTTGCTTGAACTTAAAACGGATTGAACTTGACACAGGTCCGCTTTCCGGGTAGTCGCCCTCTGTGAAGATTCCGTCATATACCGTACTCGCACTTCCAGAAACTTCCAGCGGATAGCCCAGCCCCAACAATTTGAAGGGAGGCCCCATGATATGGCAGCCCATGTCACCCAATGCTCCTGTACCGAAGCGCCACCAGCCGCGCCAGTTGAATGGCACGAGATTGTCGATGTATGCAGTCTCCTGTGCTGTTCCGAGCCAGAGATCCCAATTCAGTTCTTTCGGAACAGGAGGCTTCGTCTTGGGCCAGGGAATACCTTGTGGCCACACCGGACGGTCGGTCCAGCAATACACATGTGTGATGTCTCCCAGCAGTCCTGCTTCGATCCACTCCCTGAGCGTGAACATCCCATCGCATGATGCACCCTGGTCACCCATCTGTGTGACAACCTTGTACTTCTTCGCAGTCTCCGTCAGCAGGCGCGCTTCCCAGATGTCATGTGACAGCGGCTTTTGCAGATAGAGGTGCTTCTTCAACTGCATGGCGCTGATGCCGACGATCGCATGGTTGTGATCGGGTATGGCCACCGATACGGCATCAAAGTTCTTGCTCTCCTTTTCAAACATCTCACGCCAGTCGTGATAGTACTTCGCTTTGGGAAACTCTTTCAACCGGGGTGCTGCCATGCGGTCATCCACATCGCAGAGGAAAGACACCACGGCATTTTTCTTTGGTGCATCTGCATAATGTTTGATGTCATTTTCACCTTCGCCTCCGCAGCCGACCGCGGCGATATAGAGTTTGTCACTCGGAGCCACGTGACCCAGGCCACTAACTGCAAAGTTCGGGATGATCGAGAAGGCCGCAGCGCCGGAAGTCAGCGCAATGAACTTTCTCCTCGTGAGGCGGGATTTGTTTTTTGCCTTTTTCATAATGAGTGATTTATGTGCACCCATTGGCGCACGTCATTTTTTCAATGGCTTTACCGACACTTCTTTGTAGTACACGACATCGTGCTCACCATGATTCTGCATGCCGATGTAGCCGAACTCAGGACGGGGGCCGGGGTAAGGTTCGAAGTCGAATTTGCGTGGAGGCACAGGATCGCCTTCTTTGTAGTCTGTTACTTTTATTCCATTGAGCATTACGATCGTGCGGTTACCGTCGAGGGTGATTTCAAATGTGTTCCACTCCGGCCCAGGCTTCCAGGCTTGAGCCAACGGCTTGGTAAATGCATACAACATGCCTGTTGAATGATATTCATCTTCTCCTGAAGTCTCCGGGTGGTTATCAATCTGCACTTCATAACCATACCACACTGGCATCCAGGCCTCGCGTGGCTCAATGGGTATGCGTATGAAGAAACCCGCATTGCTGTTCTCTTTATCCATGTGCCACACCACACGAATGGTGCAGTTGCCGAATTTTTCCCCGGTCCAGTACAGCAGGCCCATCCCCCCATGTGTCTTTATAATTCCGTCTTCTACGGTCATGTATCCATCCCCTACATGCTTCCAGCCGGTGAGATCTTTGCCGTTGAACAACTGACGCCAGCCATCCGATCCTTTCTGCGCAAAAGACGAAACAGTCAAGCCGAGGCTGAGGGTCAACAGAATTGCTACCTTGAATTTCATATATTCTAAACTAGGCAATATTTAATGGAAAAGTAAGAGACTTGCATCGGGCGGCAGATTTCTGTTACGCAGCGGAGACTTAACACTAACATGCGGCCATTAGACCTTCTTGGCACATTCAAACTTTAGCCCTTATATTTATTTTATATGACGACCCTTGGCGTAGATCTCGGCGGCACCAACATCCGAGCAGGTGTGAGGGTGGGTGATGCCATTACGCAACGTGCCGAGACTGCGTTGAAAGATCAGCATTCCTATGACGGAACCCTGGGACAACTCATTGATCTGATCCGTTCACTCATGTCGCCTGAAGTGAAGGGCATTGGCATCGCAGTACCCAGCATCGTGGACAGTGAGCGGGGCATTGTGTATGATGTCGTGAATATCCCAGCCTGGAAGGAGATCAAGCTGAAGCGCATATTGGAAGATGCCTTCAATGTGCCGGTAGCCGTGGACAATGATGCGAATTGCTTTGCCTGGGGCGAATGGCAGTTCGGGAAGGCCAAAGGTCACCGGCATGCGGTTGGGATTACGCTCGGAACCGGCGTGGGCTCCGGTGTTATCATCAACAACAAAATCTACCGGGGTGCAAACGGGGGGGCAGGAGAAATCGGCTACCTGCCTTATAAGGACCGCGACTTTGAATTCTATGGCGCCAGTTTCTACTTCAAAGAAGTGCACAAGAGTTCAGCACTCGAGGAAGCACAGAAGGCACAGCAGGGTGATGCACGCTCACTGAAAATCTGGGAAACGTTTGGTGCTCATATCGGTGACCTGGTGAAAGCAGTTGCATACGCATTCGATCCCGAGGTCATCGTTTTCGGAGGATCCATCTCCAACGCCTTTCATTTGTTCGAGCCCTCCATGAAGAAGACACTTTCATCCCAGTTTCATTTTCCAGGCTCCATGAGCCGTCTGAAAGTTCTCAACTCAGAGAACAAGAATATCACGCTGCTTGGAGCCAGTGCATTGATCCTTCCCTCATGAGCACACCTACCGCACAGCGCAGCAACCTGATGGTGGGTTTGGTCCTTCTCACCTTCTTTGTCATTTCTTTCCTTACCAATATCCTCGGTCCGCTCATCCCCGACATGATCAGCAGCTTCGACCTGAGCGTGGGACTGGCGGGATTTCTGCCGTTCTCTTTCTTTGTCGCCTATGGTGTAATGTCGATACCTGCCGGCCTTCTCATGGAGCGGTATTCTGGAAAGATGGTCATCCTCACTGCCTTCATCATCGCCGGAGCCGGGGCACTGCTGTTCGGACTGTTTCCGAGATTCGCAGTGGCGCTGCCCTCATTGTTCATGATCGGCATCGGCATGGCCATGTTGCAGGTGGTCATCAATCCATTGCTGCGGGTGTCGGGCGGCGAGGAACGTTTTGCCTTCAACTCTGTGATGGCGCAATTGTTCTTTGGATCTGCCTCTTTCCTGAGCCCGTTGCTTTACAGCTACCTCGTGCTTCACGTTCACAAAGACACTTCGCCCTCCTGGTTCATCGCCATCTTCAATCAACTGGTGCCTGCCAGCCTCAGCTGGGTATCCTTATACTGGATCTTTTCCCTGATCACTGTTGCCATGCTCACCGTGGTCTGGCTTATTCCCTTCCCGAAAGTTGAGTTAAAGGAAGATGAAAGAATTGAAGTAGGCAGCGCGCTGACTTCCCTGCTGTCCAACCGGTACGCCATACTTTTCTTTATCGGCATATTCTGTTACGTAGGAAGTGAGCAGGGCATTGCGAACTGGACTTCTCGTTTTCTTCAGGAATATCACCAGGTAGATCCTGCCACGCAGGGCGCCTCCGTCATCTCCTACTTCTGGGGAATGATGACGGTGGGCTGTCTTCTGGGTCTTGTGCTGCTGAAATTGTTCGACAGCAAGCACGTACTGGTATTCTTCACCAGCTGTGCATTGATCTCCCTTTCTGTTGCACTGTTCGGCCCGACTGACGTGGCGCTAATCGCCTTTCCCGCCACGGGATTTTTTGCATCAGTCATGTGGTCCATCACCATCTCGCTGGCGCTCAATTCAGTTCCCAGCCACCACGGCACCTTTGCGGGAATTCTCTGCACGGGAATAATCGGGGGAGCCGTTGTGCCGCTTATCATTGGCGGTCTCGCAGAAAGGTTTGGACTTCGATATGCCATGATGTTTCTTTTTCTCACCCTCGGATATGTATTGAGCATGGGTATCTGGGCCAGACCACTCATTAGAAACAAAACCATAAGGTTCAGTCAATTATTCAAACGAACGGAAACACAAGAAACATGATTCAGGATATGACTGTCATACCCAAAACATAATTATGTCTGTCACCCGCGACCGCCTTATCCTTGCCGGAGTCTGCGTTGTACTCACTGCCCTCGCACTGATCTATCCGGTCTGGCCCGGCACTCAACTGGAAGAAAACCTGGGCTTTCTCCTGGTATGGCTCGGCATCCTTGAAATCTACGATGGATTCCGCCGTGCCGACCTTGCTGACGAGCGAAGGGCGCAACTGAGCGGAGCCTTAAGCCTGCTCATGGGTGCACTGCTCATCAATGCCATCCTGTTTCAATCAAAGGCGTTGCATCTTTTCATCGTCATCATCTTTCTGATCGATGCCATCAGGTATGTTTTCGGCTTTGTAAAGAAGTTTCGGGGCAACACACGCTACGGCTACGAGCTCTTGTCCGCACTGGCGAGTCTGATCGTTGTGGTCTTTCTGTTTGTGTATCGCAATGAACAGACGCCGTGGGCATTTGCCGTAGCAGTTGCCTTACGCATCATTGGCACCGGCGTCAACATCCTACGCGCCAAAACAGGAGTACTCAGCGAAGTACACACCGACGTATTGCAGTCTTTGGGACTTACAGAAAATGTTAAAGTTCGCGACTTGGCTGAAAAGATCAGGCAGGAGGAAGAGCACAGTGCACCGTATGATCGCGCTACTATTATCACCTTCATTCTCGTGCTCTTTTTCATTCACCTGGGGAGAATGGGGATGGACAGAAGCATGTTTGGCATTCTATCTCCGTTGGTTGCGACACTTGGCGATATCGTAATCGCCCTGATCATTACGTATGCCATTTTTGCCCCGCTGCGCCTGGGACTCCTTAAACTTTTTCGGAGAAGCGGTCAACGGCTTTGGGATTGGGCATTGGTACCAGGAAGACGCATCAGCGCAAAACCCCTCGTAAGATTGTGGCTGAGCCGGCGCATCCGGGCAGAGATCCGTTTCCGTAAAGCCGGCTACTCCTTATTTACAGCAGTGCGCACCGGGTTGAAAATCGGACTGCCCGTCAGCGCCCTCATCGCTGCCATCATGCCCATGCTGGGGATGAGCTGGTACTTTGATACCGAGAACTGGGCTTCCGGCATATGGGACAAATGGGCAGCAGCTCGCGCCGATACATGGCGCATGGCCATCACAGCCAGGACTGGTGGCGATTTTGACGCAAAGGCATTCAGACTTCAACCCAATGGTGTAGACGGTAACGGTGACTTCTCATTTGTCATCATCGGAGATCCAGGAGAAGGTGATGCTTCCCAATTGGTACTCAAAGATCAGATCCTGGAGGTCACGAGCCGCCCCGAAGTCAAGTTTGTGGTGATCTCTTCTGACGTGGTTTATCCGACCGGTGCGCTCAGGGACTACGAGAAGAAATTCTGGATGCCGTTCAAGGGAGTACACAAACCCGTATATGCCATTCCCGGCAATCACGACTGGTACGATGCGCTGGAAGGATTTGTCGCAACATTCTATGAACCTGACGCAGCGCGCGAAGCCATGATGGACCGGGTCAGAAGTGAGATGCACGTCACGGCCACCACACAGATAGCCATCGATGACATGATAAAGAAATCTTCTTTCTGGCGTGAGGCGTATGGCGTCCCCACTGGATTTCAGAAAGCTCCATACTTCCAGATCAGCACGGATGATTTCGTGTTCATATCACTGGAGACAGGAGTAGTCCGGCAGATCGATTCACTACAACACCGCTGGCTGGTCAATGTGCTGGAAGCATCGAAGGGAAAATTTGTAATGGTCTTGCTGGGGCATCCTTTTTATGCCATTGGAGAATACCAGGGTGCACTCAATCCAAAATTTGACGAGTTGCATCAACTGCTGAGAAAGTACAATGTTCCCATTGCAATGGCCGGTGATACCCATGACCTGGAGTATTATAAAGAGTCCGCACAGGGATCAGGGACGATCATGCACCATTTTGTCAATGGTGGCGGCGGCGCCTACCTCAGCATCGGCGCGGCGATGGCCGAGCCAGGTACCATGCCGACAAAGGATTATGCTTTTTATCCCCCGAGGGCTCCATTGGAGAAAAAGATCACCGACAACACCGCCTGGTACAAGTACCCTGCCTGGTGGTGGGCGCTTAAGTTGAACGGCTGGCCATTTTCCGCTGAATGGCTCTCTGCCATGTTTGACTACAATGTCGCGCCATACTTTCAGAGTTTCATAGAGGTAAAAGTGTTGCGCTCTGAAGGCCGCATCTTGCTAATCCCTTATAGCAACAATGGAAGACTGCGCTGGTCCGACATGACGAGCACGGCAGGTTCAAGACCGGCCGGCGCAAAGGAAGAAGATTATGTTGTGTGGAGCTTCCCGCTTACTTCTTCCCGCATTCCTTAATGCATTGCTCCTTTCTGCCTGTT
>JBDHXU010000123.1:0-8844 GCA_039810905.1 Cyclobacteriaceae bacterium
ACTTATCATGCTTCTGCCCCCAAAACTCCCGCTCCGTTTCTTCCGGTGGTATGCCCATCCGAAGTTGCGCGACAGCATTGAGGGTGACCTGGTCGAACTTTACCGTGAGCGGGTCAGGGAGAAAGGCAAACGCAAGGCAGACATGCTCTTTGCAGTAGATGTGCTGCTTTGCCTGAGAAAAGGAATCATCCGGCCTGCGGAAGGCCATCAACAAATCAATACTTACGGCATGTTAAAAAACTATTTCACCATCGGCTGGAGAAGCCTGCTCAAGCAACGCATGTATTCGGCCATCAAAATCGGAGGATTTGCTTTAGGTATTGCTGCCTGCATCCTCATCTCTTTGTTTATCAAGGATGAGCTGAGTTACGACAAGCAATACCCCAACGCCAACAGGATTTACCGCGTCATCGGCGTGGGAAATCACAATGGCCAACTCAGCAAAGGGGTACACTTCCAGCCTCCGATGGCCAAAGCCCTCCGGGAGGAATATATCGAGATAGAAAAGGTCGGGCGCTATAATAATGTCGAACTCTTCGGTGCGGCCAACGCCGAAGTGAGACGTTCCGATCAGATGGAAAACCTGTATGAGGACCATATCACCTTCATGGACCAGGAATTGTTTGACATCTTCCAGCCTAAGTTCATTTACGGAAATCCCGCGAAGGCATTGGCTGAGCCCTTGTCTGTGGTCCTGACCAGGTCCAAGGCCGAGAAATATTATCCCGGTGAAAACCCGCTTGGGAAGAGCCTCATCTTCAACGATGACAAAGCACGACCATTTACCATTGGCGGCGTAATCGAGGATCTGCCGCCCAATACACATCTGCCATTCGACATATTCCTCACCCTCTCGGGCTGGGAGTTCTGGAAGGGTGAGCAGACTTCATGGTGTTGTTCCAACTATCCAACCTATATCCAGATAAAAGAAGGGACCGATCCTCACGAACTTGCCAGGAAAATTACCAAGGGTGTAATTGACAAATATATTATCCCCATGTTGAAAGAGGAGGGACGCTCGGACATTGATGAGATCGTCAAGAATTCATGGATTGAGCTGCAGCCTGTAACTGATATTCACCTGAAATCAGAAGGGATATGGGATGGGCTCTCACACGGCGATATCCGGTTTGTCTGGCTGTTCTCTGCCGTGGCCGCCTTTATCCTCATCATCGCGAGTATCAATTTCATTAACCTCAGCACGGCCAGATCGGCCAACCGTGCCAAAGAGGTAGGCTTGCGTAAGGTTGTAGGGTCAGTACGATCCAACCTTGTCGGGCAATTTCTGGCAGAGTCACTCCTCTACAGTGTGCTCTCGTTTGTTTTCGGCCTTATACTGGCAATTCTGCTGCTGCCTTATTTCAACATCGTTGCTTCGAAAAGTCTCGAAATGCCCTGGCTGGACTGGTGGTTTGCACCGGCCCTGGTGGCGGCATCACTGTTTGTTGGTGTGCTGGCCGGAATCTATCCTGCCCTCTACCTGTCCTCTTTCCGTCCGATCCAGGTATTGAAAGGCAACCTGAGTATGGGCAGCCGTAGTTCGTCATTGCGCGGTGGCCTGGTAGTATTTCAGTTCACCATTTCCATTGTACTGATCGTTGGAACCTTCATCATCTACCGGCAGATGAACTTCATACTCAATAAGAAGCTAGGCTATGACAAACAGCAGGTATTATATATGGAAGGAACTCACATGCTTGGCAATCAGATTCAGACCTTCAAGGAAGAACTGAAGAAATTACCCATGGTAAAGAGTGTTTCAATCAGCGACTACCTTCCGGTCAGGGGTACAAAACGCAATGGCAATCAATTTTCGCTGGAGGGAAGAGGTAAGATTGATAAACCAATCTCAGGGCAATTCTGGCGAATCGACCATGATTACATTAAGACACTTGGGATGCACATCACTGATGGCCGTGATTTTGACCGGGATATGGCTTCGGACTCCAGTGGTGCACTGATCAATGAGGAAATGGTTAAACAACTGGGCTTGAAGGATCCACTTGGGGCCAGAATTGTGAACTACTCACATACCTGGACAGTGATTGGTGTGGTAGAAAACTTCAACTTTGAATCGCTGAAGCACAATATCGACCCCGTCATGTTGACGTTGGGCAACAGTCCGACCATTGTATCCATGAAGATCAGTTCGGATGACATGCAGGGGGCGATAGCCTCCGCAACAGAGGTCTGGAAGAAGTTTGCGCCTAATCAGCCTGCCCGGTTTGCATTCCTCGATGAGAGTTATGCGCGCATGTACGACGACGTGAAACGAATGGGTAAGATATTCACCAGCTTCGCCGTATTTGCCATCATTGTAGCCTGTCTGGGTCTCTTCGCACTGAGCGCATTTATGGTGGAACAGCGCGGCAAGGAGATCAGCATCCGGCTGGTACTGGGCGCATCCATGAATAATATCGTGCGGCTTCTCACGCAAAACTTCGTAGCACTCATTATGATTTCCATTGTGCTGGCTACTCCCATCGCATGGTACGTGATGCAAAAGTGGCTTGAGGATTTTGCTTTCCGTGTGGAGATGAGCTGGGAAATATTCTTTATTGCAGGCCTGCTTTCCATCGTAATCGCAGTGATGACCATCAGTTTCCAGGCCATCCGGGCTGCGCTGACTAATCCGGTCAATGGATTGCGATCAGAATAGGTCAGGGGATAGAGTTCACAAAGTCGTCTGTGAACTCCATCCCACCGACTAAAATGCCTCGCTGAAAGTAAAGAATACACCTCTTTGGTCCTTGGCAATACCGTAATCCAGTCTTAGTTTGATGTTTTCGCTGAGTGCGAAGCGCAACCCTCCGCCCCAGGTCCACTTTGGTTTCCGGAAGCCATCATCTGCTACATCCCCGGCATCAACAAATGCAACCCCAGAAAAGCGTTTATATAGAGGGAATCTTAACTCAGCCTGTGCTGCATAGTACCGATCGCCTCGAAACCTGTTGTTGTAATAGCCGCGCAAAGTATATGAACCTCCGAGTGAATATCTGTACATATAGTCAGGAGAACCAAATGACCAACCTGCGGCCAATCTGGTGGCAAGTGCGAAACGGGAATCATGAAGCGGTCGAAAATGTCTTACTTCGCCGTAGATCTGCGCAACTGATCCCGATCCGGATGTGTTCCAGGCAGCAGGAATATATTGAGCACCTATAAGCTTAAGTGTGCCTTTTCGTGAACTGAAGGTGTTGTCGCGCGTATCTCTCTGAAATGATACCCCCAAAGCTGCTCCGGTACCGTCGGGGAAAAAGCGGGTACCGAGATCAGTGCCTTGCTGATCGGTAGCACCGGTCTCTTTGCGTCCCCTTACATCAGCGAAGAAGTTGATTTGCCTGTGGTTGCCAAGCTTCCATTGCAGCTCTGGTTTGATCTTGAGATTGTCAGCATAAAGAACGGAGTAATGGTCTCCGCTGGTTTGATTCCCCTCTCCAAAATAATATTGAAAGAAAGTGGAGTATGAAGCGGCGACATGTAAATTAAGTTTTGGTCTGATCTCAAATGCTGTATAGGTCGTCTGAAAATTGAATTTTCCTTTGCTGATCACCTGCAACTGTGCATCAAAGTAACGACCGGGCACCCGCAGCGGGAACCTGAAATAAGCACCGCCCAAAATCATTCCCAGGGATGGATCATATCCAATCACTGGCGAGACGACGTAATCCGAAGGAAGTACCGAACTCCTGAGGGGTTGATATACCGTTGAATTTGCCTCTGCCTGGAATATCCTCGTTCCGTTGATATAAGTCTCCAATGCCGTAGTTTGGTACCATGACATGTTGGTTTCAAGAAACGGATCATTGCTGAGGATGACAAAGTCTGCACGATATCCCTGATCAATCCTGCCCGATTTCTCTTCGAGCCTTACAGCATACGCACCCCGGCTCGTGTAGGAAAGGAGGGCCTCATCGGCATCAAGGGTCTTGCCACTTGTACCCGCTATGAGACTTCCGTCGGGATATCGTCCTGTAGTTGCAGCTGCAATATTTGCGAAAGGGTTTAGGCCATCTACCTGTGGATAGCCAACAAGGGTGGTGTCCATTCCGTAGGGATAATCACTCGTGATGGCGGCCCCTGCAATTCTGAATTTGCTTTTGCTGTTGAGAAAGTCAGACTGTTGAAATTCACTTGTCTGACGTTCATAATAGCGAGAGAGCGTCGGTTCATCAAAAATCTGCCCGCCTATTATGGTTAAGGCAAGGCCACGGTTAGCAATTTCCGTAAGCTGAGCATCTGTGCAATAGCCTGCATGATCTATGATGTGGCGCTCCCTGTTGTCTGTATCACGGATGGCAGTCAGGATATTGGCGATTCCTTGTTTTCCCTGAACATGAAATGCAAAGACTGATTTCGGATTTGACTGGAACAGCTCTTTAAGTTGTCCTGAACTTAGCAAAGGCTTGCCCCCGGGCTCAATGCTATCCTCAACTGGTGTTACCGACAACGACTGGTCAACGAATTGCTTGGTCGCATAGTGACTAATAAAAGCAGGATCAACTCCACCACCAATGAAGCCCAGGTGTCTTTTTCCCAGTCCCTGCATCAGGGAACGAGTCTCTGGAATCCTGCCGTAGCTTCTGGCTCTTATTCGGATTCTGAGCGCACCTGCCTTCTGCATCTCCTGATAGATTTTGTAGTGATAGGGATCAAATGTGTTATCACCAATCAGGGTAATGCCATATTGAAGAGCCTTTTGCTGCACCACTGCAATGGCATGTTCAATAGTCTGCTGGCTCCAGATGGAGGAAATCACCTGGTTGGCCTTCATGGCAGCCGCTTCTGTCAGGTAGCCGGTTGGTTGCATATTCTCGTCAAATTGTACCCCGGCTACTTCACCGGCCCGGGTCAGGCCGGTTCTGGTCAGGGCAGCGGTGTTGGCAATAGCCGCGTGACCGCTCTTCAGGAAGATGATGGCAGGTATTCCCGGAAAATGCCGGTCAAGAAGTTCACGAGGGTGAGATAGACCCCGCAGTGCACTTGCGGCGAGATCTCTGGCCACATAGAAGCCATCGATAGTTTGACCCCTTGATTCCTGAATTCTTTTTTCGAGATCCTCGACGGTTGAAACTGTATTCAGATTGATTTGAAGTAGCGTCAGCCCGCCATCAATGAAATGGATATGACTGTCGACAATTCCAGGTATGACCAATTTGGACTGAAGATCCACACAGTTTTGTATTCCATCCAATTTGGTTGGAATACCTTTGCCGGCTTCTTTAATCATCCCGTTTTGGACAATAAAATAATCTGCCCATAATGATTGGGGATTGCCGGTGAAAACTTTGCCATTGAAGTACAGCGTCTGCGCGATACCGGTTGACCACGAGAGGGCAAATGAAAGTAAGAGATAGAGCTTCCTTGAATTTAGTTTCATAGGTTATTGAATTGTATGCAGGTGAAAAGAAAACAGATGAAAGTCAGTGACATCATGACAAGGCACCGACGGAGCGTGTAGGTTTCTATGGGTCGACCGGGAAGCAAAAGCTTTTCTGCCCCGGGCAGAGACATGCAAGAACCTATCTCCACGAAAAGGGTCAGCAAAAGCAGGACGATAGATATTCCTGTAAGCAGATAGGATCCTGACCGGATGGCCAGTATGGGAAGCCCTAAGGCCGGTCCCCAAATTGCGGAGTACGCAAGCCTCCGTCCATTGGAAATGTCAGTCTGGAAATCGGCGAAATATATGACCCCCTGATGAAGGAAAAGGTGGGCCATATTGAGGAATAAAACAGCGGTCTTCATTAGCGTTCTGCTTTCGTGATTGAGAACGCAAACGTATAGTGCCCGCCGTGTTCGTGCCGGCAAAAGGGGCGGCCAGCAGCGGATTTGGGACTTCCTGCACGATTTGGGACGAAATGCAGGGCTTTGGGATGAACGACAATTGATTAAGGAATCTAACTGACGCCATGAAAACGTCCGGTATGATGCCTAACGATCATGGATGACTCCCCGCAATGCCCTGACCTTCGATCGTGAGACCGGAATCAACTCCTGGGTGCCGCTCAGATGCAACCTGCAGCCTTGCGAATTGCCTTCCACGCTCACGATCCTTTCAGTATTCACCACGTAGGCGCGATGACAGCGAAAGAATGCACGGTTCGGTTTCAGCGTTTCTTCTATACGGGAGAGGGTACTGCGAATCAACAGTTTACCGGTTTTGCCCTCCTTTTCTGTAACCACCTCCGCATAGTTCTCCTCTGCGGAAATGAAAACAATATCTGAAGGCGGAATCTTCAGCTGATCGCGATTGTTTTCTGCTGTTAACACCACCACTTTCTCTTCGTTGGTCGTGTCCGGATGTTTTGGATGAAGATGAATTTCCTCGTTGATACTTTCTGCAGTGGAACTGTTTTTCCTTACCAGGTAGTTCTGCCTGATCAGGATGACTATCATTATCGGAAGTATGGAACAAAGGACAACGTAAAGCTCCAGTTTCAAAAAGGAGAGAAAGGTCAATGGAAAGGCACCGACAGCTACACCATAAGTCAGATTGGCCACGCCTACGCACAGAAGTTGCCAAATCGCCCAGAGGATCTGTTTGTAGACCTTCCAGCTGCGTTCCGAAAATGTCGTTGGGAATAGGCTATATGCAACGGTGTCATTCACTGCGATCGAGGCATACGTAGCAAGACCATACCCTGCAATGATATAATAGCGGTCATACGCAAATACGTCCAGGCCAAATGGAGTGAAGACGAGGAGGAACATAATGAGGAATACAGCAAAGAAAATGTCCCTCTTCATGGCTTCGCTCCATGTGAGGATGGGATAAGACTGATAAAGCTGATCCTTAAGACGCATGATGAAAAGTCCCCGGTACGACCCGAAAATCTAAAGCTTGGGATTTAAAGTTCAAAGTGGCTTGAAATCTATAAACGGAGCAAGAACTAACGCGTATCTTCGCTCCACCAAACCCATTCTATGCGCTACCTTGGCATTCTGTCCCTGATTGTACTTCTTTCCTGTCAGAAACCAGCTCAACCCCTCACGCCAGACCTTAACAATGGTGGTATTACGCTCCCGCAAGGATTTGCCGCCGTGGTGGTTGCCGACACGTTGGGTCGTGGAAGACACATGACCATCAACCAGAACGGTGACATCTACCTTCACCTTGCCCGTCTTACAAAGGATGGCAACGGCATCCTTGCCCTTCGCGATACAACAGGAGATGGGCGGGCCGACATCATCAAGGGATATTCCGACGTAACCGGTACCGGGATTGAGTTGCACAGGGGCTTCCTGTACTATTCCGATCGGACCCATGTGTATCGCTCCAGACTGCCAGAGGGGCAGCTTCTTCCGGAAACAAAAATGGATACAATGGTGACTTTGGTGGAGGGTGGAGGCCACATGGAAAAGCCCTTCACATTCGATGACCAGGGCGGTATGTATGTGAATGTGGGGTCACTCAGCAACTGTTGTGAGATGAAACTCCGCACCGGTCATTCTCCAGGCGACGATCCCTGCAAGGAACTTGAAACCCGCGCCGGGATATGGAAGTTTGATGACAACACCCTGGGTCAGAAGCAGGACCTGCAACACCGCTGGGCAACGGGAATTCGCAATGCAGTGGCTCTCACCTGGGATCCGGGCACCAGGAAGGTATTCGCTTTGCAGCACGGCCGCGACGATCTGCATCGCTATTGGGATGAGTATTACACAGAAGAGCAAAACCTCGAGCTTCCTTCAGAGATCTTCTTCGATCTGCAAGAGGGTGACGATATGGGCTGGCCTTACTGCTATTACGATCACATCCAGAATAAGAAATTCACCAACCCTGAGTACGGTGGTGACGGTACCAAATCTGATCGTTGTGACAAGGCGAAAGATCCTCTGATGGGATTTCCAGGACACTGGGGCCCCAACGACGTGCTGATATATAAAGGGAAACTCTTTCCCGAACGTTATAGGAATGGCGCTTTCGTTGCCTTCCACGGCAGCTGGAATCGCCTGGGCCATGAGCAACAAGGATTCAAGGTTGTGTTCGTTCCCTTGAAGGACGGAAAACCGACAGGTCCTTATGAAGTATTCGCAGACGGCTTCATAGGCCAGCCTGCCATCACCGATCCTTCGAACGCTTTCTTCCGTCCCTGCGGCCTGGCAGAAGGCCCGGATGGCTCACTCTACATCTCAGACAGCATGCACGGCCGGATCTGGAGAATCATGTACTACCCTAAGGAAATTCCGGTGGCCGAAGATCATAAGTTATTTGTGCCTCCTGTCCTCGAGAATCCTGAACCCATTGCTCCGGAATTGTACGCCGGCAAACGCGTCTATGACAAATACTGTGTATCGTGTCACATGAACACCGGAAGAGGTGCACCCGGAATGAATCCTCCTTTGAATGGCGTTCCCCTGGTAACGGGAGACAAGCGTGTGCTGATTTCCATTGTATTGAATGGACTCACCCAGCCCATGGTTATCAAAGGTGAGACCTACAGCAATACCATGGCTGCCCATAACTTCCTCACCGATCAGCAGATTGCCGATGTGCTGACTTACGTCCGCAATACATTTGGAAACAAAGCCGAGCCTGTGACTGCAGAGGAGGTTAAGAAGCTGAGGCCGAAGATATAAGTCCAACTTTCTGTTTTCATCTTGATCAGGCCAAAGAGAGTCGCGCCGTCGCAGAGTCCCTGAAGGAGACTCTGCGGGGAAGAAAAAGGTATAAGCCCTGAAGGGGCTTAGTTTATCCAGCGGCGCGCGTTGCGCGCCGCTGGATGTGATTCGTTTGTAGAGCCCGTAAGGGTGAAGTTTGGTGTGAATTGCCTCGGATGTCCAGTGCAAAGCCGAAGAATAGTTCCAAATGACGATTGGCCTTTATGGAGATCTCGATAG
>JBDHXU010000124.1:0-8820 GCA_039810905.1 Cyclobacteriaceae bacterium
GCGATGGTGCCATCCAGTTTTTCCCTGAAAATGTGTTTGCAGACAGCCGGCTTTTCCCGGAAGGAGTCAATAATCAGAATGTGAGGGGAGCTGAAGGAAGTGCGGTGATCCCCTAAAATGTAATGGGTAATAAGCTGAAGATCGTCCTGTGCAATATTGAGAAAGGTGGCTATTTTGCTGGCATAGTAATTTTCCTTTTCTGAGATGACCCCATCGGCCAGAATGACGCTCATGAGTTCCAGGAGTATCACCGCCTTTTGCTTCTGGGTCACCTCATGATTGATCTCTGAGCAAAGTTGCTGGATGTTAGCCTCCTGATCGGCAGAAAGGCTTCGCGCATAATCATCGAAAAAGCCAATCTTCTCCATTACAGCCTTGCGGCCAAGATGATCGTTGAGGAACGCCAGAACATAGTCCCGTTCCTGTACGGTGACCTCATCTTCTTTGGCAACAATGGCAAACAGCCGGAGAATGGCCTTCAATACCGGTTCACTCATACAGGGGATGTTTTCATTAAAGTTAGAAGAGATTCAATGACCCTAAACAAAAAAGGGATCGGAAATTATCCAATCCCTTTTTGTAGTAAGTGCGTTCAGTTATTTGACCATGTCACCCCTGAGTTTCTCAACAACGGCGGTGATGTCGGCAATGGTCTGATCGTTCAGAATGCTCTTGGTGCTGCCTTTGGCGATCTGGTCTTTCACGGAGCCCAGCTTGCCATAGCTTTCCTGAAGCTGCTTTAGGTCGGCTACGATCGTCGGAACCGATCCTGTTTGCTCTGCTGAACTCAAAACCTTGGATATTTCAGAAACAGAACATTCCTGCTTGATGATGATCTGGATAACAGGAGTGAGGATTCTGTTGCGCTGATCGTCCGGAAGCATATCCTTAGGATAGGTCTTGATGATGCCGGTGGCGATGTACAAACTTTCAATGAAGCTGCCAGTCACCATCAGTGCGGCAAGCTTTTGGTTACCCTGTTTCAGGAGATCGCCTGTCTTGTTGCTTGCACTGTCAAGAAGCTGTGCAAGTTTGTCCTTATTGCCAATATTCTTTTCAAACTCCTGTAGTAATTTCTGATCGAAGGTTGCAGAAACACCCAGTTTGTCGGCGAGACCTTTGCAAACGTTCAAATGGTTTATGGCCTCCTGGGTCTTGTCATATGAGCTGAGGTAGGCGATATCGGCTGAGTATCCGCCAAGGTTCATGGCAGCCTTGTCACTTTGTGAGGCATAGCTGTCAGCTTTGCGGCGGTCATTGATGAGACTCTGGTTGTATTCTGCTCCGGTAGCCTGAATCAGGTAAGGGATTTCAGAAGGTTTGGGGACGCATTTCTGCGTCATATCCTGTATTTCGGAACCAAGGTCCTTTTTTGGCTCATCAAAACCCGGCTGATCATCCCCCTTAGGTTTTTTTGGGCCGCAAGAGACGATAATCAACACCGAAAAAAGGAAGAGAAGTGCTCCGCTTAGTTTTAATTTCATGGTTTTAGCGTTTAGGCCTCCAATTTTAGCACATTTTTCCAATCCTGTGAACATGGGGGAAATTTAATTTTAAACGGCCATCATAAATTATGTAGTATTGCACCGGTTTTTTGGGCCCTTAGCTCAGTCGGTTAGAGCAGCAGACTCATAATCTGCGGGTCGTTGGTTCGATCCCAACAGGGCCCACTCTTAAGCACGCCTGGAAACCAACACCGGGTCAATTTTTTTATAGTCTCATGGAGCTTTCGCCTAAGAAAATTCTTCTCCACACCGGATTGTTCTTGCTCACGTTCGTCACCACCACGCTTGCCGGTGCAGAATGGGTCTATAGCAAGTCGATCTTCATGGAGGGGTACACCTGGGCGGACTTTGTTAGCGGAATGCCATATTCTGTGCCCTTCCTGCTTATCCTTACGGTCCACGAATTTGGTCATTATTTTACGGCGGTACATCACAAGGTTCGCACCACCTTGCCTTATTATATCCCGCTCCCTCCGTTTAGCCTGATGTTTGGAACACTAGGAGCCCTCATCCGCCTCAAGAGCCTGGTTCCAACCAAACAGCAGACCTTCGACATCGGCATAGCTGGCCCTCTTGCAGGGTTTGTTGTCGCCTTCGTTGTCCTTTGGTATGGATTTGCCACGCTGCCGCCGCCCGACTATGTCTTCCAGTTCCATCCGGATTATGCGAAGTTTGGAGCTGACTATGCCAGCTACGTCTATTTGCCTGAACATATGCCTGAGGGAACAATTGATGTGATCATAGGAAAGAATCTGCTCTTCCTGTTCTTTGAAAAATTTGTGGCGGATCCCGCAAGGGTGCCCAATGCGCACGAACTCATTCACTATCCCTACCTCTTCGCCGGATTTTTATCCCTGGTATTCACGAGCATCAACCTGTTGCCCATCGGGCAACTGGATGGCGGGCATGTACTGTATGGGCTGCTGGGATACAAAGGCCATAGGATCGTGGCTTCTGTTGTCTTTATTCTTTTTGTCTTCTATGCCGGACTGGGCTTTGTTCAGTTCCTTGGGCCTAAAGCTGATGAACTGTGGGTTATAGGACTCTATTTGCTTTTTTTATTCTCCGCGTTGTCTGGTGTAAACTCGAATGCTTTAGATGCGCTCATGTACGCCATGATCGTCTTTGCAGCACAATTCATTATTCAGTGGCTCGTTCCTGGAGTTCATGGATATTCCGGCTGGTTGCTGTTCGCCTTCCTCATCGGCCGGTTCCTCCGTGTTCCTCATCCACGCTCCGAAATTGAGGCACCGCTTACACTCGGGAGAAAGATTCTCGGTTGGGTCGCGCTTGCAGTATTTGTTCTGTGCTTTACGCCGGCGCCATTAGAATTGATCGCGCCTACTCAGCCTGCACCATAACCTTGTCTCTTACAAGCTTACCTGCCAGTAAGTATTGCACGATGTACATGCCGTTGATGGCAGGCAGATTCACTGCAGTCCGGTCATCAAGACCCGAGACGGAAATGTCCATTGCTCTCCCCATCAAATCCCTCACCACAATGTTGGTTGCTCCCGCAGGCAGATAGCACAACCCGCGGGTTGGATTGGGGTAAACCGGAACCTGTCGAACGTCTTCTACACCTGTCGACACATCCTGACCGCTTGGACTCCCAAATCCGGGCCGCACCATGATGCTCCCGTGCACCGTTGTGTTTTGTACCCATGCCCCGTTGGTGTTGTAGAAGATCTTATCACCGTTGTCGGTATTCTTGTCCAGGCCAACCGGAATATTCGCGGTAGCCAGCTGCTTCCAGCCGATATAGAATTCTCCTTTTAATATGACGTACTGGGAAAGTTTGTACCGTGTAAACTGGTTCTTGCGCGTTCGTACAACAGAAATGATCTGTTTGTAGAGGAGGGCAGATGGCGCATCAGTCAGGTTACTCCTGACTTCCAGTTGCAGGGACTGTACGCTCTGGTCGGCAAAGTCTGGAAAGTAGATATCTACATAAATAAGGGTATCTGCGCCGGATGTACTCATGTTGAACTTGAAAGAAAGAAAAGACCCGGCCTGGTTCAGCCCTGCACCATACTCCGCTTTTCCATCATCGTAAGCATAGTACGAAGCAAGGGTATAGTCCGTCTGTGTGGAGTCATTAACACGAAAATCGATGGGACTGTATTTGCTCGCATCATAATCGCCGTTGAGTGCAGGGGGGACATTGTCCTTGGTCGACATGCCATAACGGAACCGGATCCCGATCGAATCCGCCGTGAGATCAAAAGCTCCCGGAGGCGGAATGCTGTTCAGGGTGAGATTGAGGAACTGTTGTCCCTGAAGTATGGTGCCGGGGTCCTGCTTATTATCCAGACTTAATTTAGTGACAGTTGTCTGCGGTCCTTTCTTTGTGTGGAAGACAGCAGATGTGGTATAGTCAAATGGCTGAAGGTTCCCCGCCCTCATATTATAGAGTTGAATGGCAGGTTTAATCAGGTGGGCATTCGGATTAAAATGCCTGAGGGGGATAGATCGGTAATTGCTGAAAAGTGAAGTCAGCGATCCGGACACGGTCCGGTCCGGATAGGAGGTATCGGAAGACGAGCGGCCAGAGTTCAAATAGATGTAATCTACATTCCACGTATCATAGGGGCCGGAAAGTCGGGAGTAATTTTGCAGCCTGAATTGAAAGGCTGCATGGTAAAAGCGATCGTCGGTGATGGGTACAAGGACCTGGTAGAATGTGGACGGGTCTTGTGAGCCATCATTTTCAATGGTAAACACGGGTTCCCATTTTCCGTCTGCATTTAAAAACGACAATATGAGATCATCACCAGGATCAGGTGCTTCGCCATTTCCTTTGACCTGATAGAAGAAGCTCAGGTAAACAGTTCCGCGTAAAGCCGGATCTACAACATCCATCCGGATGGGTTGAGACACCAGCTTGTCGGCGAGCCCTTTTGCCAGAATATCGTTCACATTGTACGGCTTTCCCACGCTGTCCACTCCATCGAAGGTGGCCACATTCTTGGATGGCTGTTGTATTCCGATACCATTATTCAGATATATGGATTTGCCGTACTGCCACAGGTTCTCATCAGGATAGCTCAGGGAATCGGAGTAGGAGAAGTCGTCCCAAAAGGGAATTTGAAGTGGGAGAGTGGATTCCATCCTGCCGCCTGGAAGATAACGCGTGTGCTTGTACTGATGGGGTGCAAGGGGAAACTCAACCAACTGCGCGAAGAGCAATTGAACAGGACTCAGAAGAAGCAGGCACCAAAGAAAGTGTTTCACACTGCTGTTAATTCCCTCCGTCTTTATGCTCATCATCCCTGATGGTGTAACCTTTCGGACCAATCCATATGGTAACTGGATCGCCGATGCTCACAGAATCCCCTGCTGAAGGAACATGCTTCAAAACGAATAACTCAACGCCTGTAGTATCCACATCCTCGGGAATTTCAACACCTCCCAGGTGAAGACTGAGGTTGCCCAGCCTTAACAGCGCGTTCTTGTAACGCAATCCCACAAGGTTGTTAAGGACAAAGTCACGGGGACCTGCTCCGTCGCCAACCACCAGGTCGACCACAGACCCCTTTTCAACCCTTGTCCCGGGCTTAACCACTTTCCCCTTTATGCGGATCTCGATGAGCAGATCACGATTGGGGTTTCGTTGATAGATGATCCTGCCCCTCTTCAATTCATTGCTTCTAAGAATGGCTTCAGCATTAACAAGTGAGCCGGATTGACCGTCGCCGAAGAGATTGGGCAGCGGTAAGGTGGGGGGATGATTGCGGTTTATCGATACGTAGACTTTCCGGTTCCTCTTTACTTTGTGCCCGGCTTTGGGAAACTGTTGCAGCACCGTGAGCGGAGGATAATCAGCAGAGTAAGAGGAGTCACCCACCTCGTAGCGCAATTCGACAGAGTCGAGTTTTGCTGCGAGTCGGTCAATCGGGACACCCATCAGGTCAGGGACTTCAATTGACTCTCCGTGATTGGTGGTATTGGGCAAATAGATATAGAAGTAAACTGTTCCCAGAATAAGGATCGTGCCAATGGCCAGGCCGATATTGATCAGCACCGACCCCAATGTTTTGCCCTTCAAAATATCAACAAACTTCATCGGATCAATATTTCAATGAAGAATTGAATTCGTGTTGCACGTCCAGGTCAGCATGCCTCTTCATGGCAAGGCCGATCAGTCGCGTGATCAATTCCGTAAAGGAGATGCCGCGTTCTTTCCACATCATCGGATACATGCTGGAATTGGTGAACCCGGGGATAGTGTTGATTTCGTTTACAAAGACTTCACCCGAATCAGCCAGAAATAGATCTACCCGGGCATAATCTTCGCAATGCAAAATTTCAAAAGCCCTTACCGACAATTCCATGATTTTGTCGGCGGTGGTTGAGGGCAGGTCAGCGGGGACTTTGATGGTCACTGCTTTGTCATCAACATATTTGGCATCGAACGTGTAAAACTCATAGTTTTTGCTGATCACGATCTCTCCAGGCCGGCTTGCCTTAGGAGGATCGTTTCCCAGAATCGCGCATTCTATTTCACGTCCCTTGACATACCGCTCAAAAAGAAGTTCGTGGTCATAACGAAAGGCTTCCGCAACGGCTTTTTTGTAGTCAGCGGCGCCATTAACCTTGGTTACCCCTACAGAAGAACCAAGACTTGCCGACTTAACCATAAATGGCAAACCCAACGCGTTTTTCACCTTCTCGTAAGTGGGAATGTTGTCATCCTTGCGCCTCAAAGCAATGAAATCAGTAACCGGCACGCCTTCGGCCTTCAGCATCTGCTTGGCGGCAATCTTGTTCATCGATAAGGCGGATCCCAGAACTCCCGTTCCAATGGTTGGTATGTTCATTGTTTTGAGGAGGCCCTGAACGCTGCCATCTTCGCCATCCGTGCCGTGGAGCACCGGGAATACGGCTTGAACCCTTACCGGCTTTCCGTTAGCAACGAATGGTGACTTCGAGGGGTCAAGCCTGAATACAACCGGTACGCCGCGCCGGATATTCTTGTCCACGGTGGGCGTCAGATACCACTTCCCCTCCTGCGTGACACCGATAGGAACAGGCTTGAACTTGCTGCGGTCGATGAATTGAAAGATGTTGCGGGCTGAATTGATGGAAACACCATGTTCCACCGAGCGACCTCCATAAAGAATGGCAACACTTAATCTGGGCATTCGGAATAAGTAACTTCCAAAGATAGATAATCCTGTTAATGCCCTATAAAAACTTTCGTTGTGCTGGTGAAATCGTCGGTTTGTAACCGGAAGATATATAGCCCTGATGACTGTCCGCTAAAATCAAAATAATAGGTTTGATTCAGAACATCCGTCAGAAGGTTGTCTGCCACCTGCTGACCTACAATATTATAGATGACAAGTCTCACGTCCTTTCGTGTTGGCAGGGTGAAGGTGAGTGCGAGATCAGACTGCGTATTCTTGTTTGAATAATACAGCTGATAGGGAAGGCTGGAAACCGGTGGATTGGGATCGTCACCGGCGAACAACTCAAGGTTATCCAGGTATAGGTTGTTTCCCTGTGCGTTGGTAACGATGAAGGCCAGCCTTATATTGGATTGGCCTGAAAGCTGGTCAAGGTTGATGTAAATGCGCTGCCAATCCGTGTTAGTGGAAGGTAACCATGAATTGGAAGAAGTGGCACTGCTGAATTGGCTTCCGGGCTTGTCAAACAAGATGGTTGGGTATGTTATCCCGCAATCTGTCGATGCAACCAATTGCAATCTTTCTTCCGCAGTGCCATGCTGTGCATAGCTCACATCAAAAAAGAAACTGTTGTTTGAGAATGAGGAGAGGCTGAAGGTGGGACTGGCAATCCAGGACTGCTCTCCTATGTTTGCTTCACTGAATGCGGGGAAGAGAGCTGATTGGCCCTTGTTGGTGCTTGCAGTTTGCCACAATGATCCGCTCGTGGGACTCGCGCTGAGCCATGATGGTTCTCCCGCGGCATCAAATGTCTTCCTGAAAGGTGCAACGTCAGTGGTCTGATCGACATAACTCGCAAAGGTTATACTGTTGTTTCCAGGAAATGAATCAGGGAGTCCATTCGGGTTGAGGACACTGATCTTGACTTGGTTCGAACCTTGGTTCATGCCGCTGATGTTGCTGATAGTGTATGTGCCTTCATCTCCGACTGACAGCTGAATTCCTGAAAACGTCTGGGTGACTGAGGCTCCACCATTGATAGCCCAACTGACCTGGAAACTTGTAACGGCGGATGTACTGAAATTCTTGACGTTGAATTTGACGGGAGAATTGATCTGACAATGAACAAGACTGGGACTCAGCACACTGGTAATAGCAAGATCATTCACGATGTCATCGCTTACAGCAACATTATCCAGATAGAGATTATTGCCATTGGCATTAATCCCGACAAAAGCCAATTGATAGGGACCGGGAGTCAGCGTACTAAGTGACAAGACTTCCGATTTTTTCCATTGGTTGTTGCTCTGAGGCACAAATGCGGATCCGTTGTTGGTGGTAGTCGCCAGACTGGAACCTGATTTGTCATACAACAACACTGCCTTAGAAAGATCTGGATTGCAGCCCGGAAGTGCATAGACTTTAAGATTGTCAGGTGGCTGATTTGATATGAATGCGTAAGCGATATCGAATTTCACCTGGGAGGTGAGAGGTGTAGCAATGTTGAATGGCGGAGTCACCAGCTGATCGACTGCGCCATAAAGGGAGTAATCATAAAAGTCCAGATACATGGCCTTGTTGGAGGGGCTGTTGTCAGGAGCGGTCACGTTACTCCAGGTAATTGATGCATCCGGATTCAGTATTGTCCAGTTTGAGGGAACACTGTTAAAAGGTTCGAGAATGGGGAGGGAGACACTGGCAGGCACACTCGTCTGTATGGACTTTTGATTGTTGACGCTGTTACCGTCTGCGCCACCATTCACCTGTAATACCTGAAAGGTGAACTGATTATTGGTACCTGGGGATAATGAGATCGGACTGAAGGAGATAATCGTCTGTTCATAGGTGTTGAGTGTTACAGGAAAGAGCGTGCTGGTAATAGATCCGTTTATATTGAGTTGAATTTGCGTGGAGGTTACTGTATTGTTGCCGGCATTGATGAGTGTAATCTGTGGGGTAATCATGCCATCACAGACTACGGTAGCCGGCGCGACAATATCACTTAACGCTACATCATTGCTTACCGGAACAGGGTCAGAAGCTCCGGGTGAGGTAAGCAGGCTAGCACGTCTGGGGCTGTTGCCGAGAACAACCACCATGCGGCTGACCTGCCCCTGGGTGAAAAGATTCATACAGGCATCATCGGTATAATCCATGTAGTTCTGGTACATCTTGTGAAAGGGCGT
>JBDHXU010000125.1:0-8623 GCA_039810905.1 Cyclobacteriaceae bacterium
CCGATGTTCTTATGATACTGACGGATTAAGGCTAATGGTTGATCGAGTCCAGGTGTTGTGACCTCCAAAACATAGCGTCTACTGCCCACATTGGCCTCATCGAGCTTCTGTGAAAGCCGGTTGCTGATTGCGGTGCAGTCGTCAACGGTGATGGAATCGTCGCTGTCTACCACAACCGTGATTTTCGACAGATTCTTTGCCGAAGCAAGGACATTCACCACATACTGAGCCGAACTCAGCAGGCTTTCCTTTGCCAATTCTGCTATTTTCGCCTTTACATCCATTTTCGATAAACAAAGAGGGGACTCAAGGTCCCCTCTTATTGAAGTTTCATACGAAAGTGACGCAAATATAGCACAATTTTCCCATATGGCAAGAGATGTATTTTTCAGGCTTACAGTGGGTTTGAACGTATTGATTGCAGCAATTCTTCTAATAGGTTGTGGTGGGAGTAAATCTTCAGATGAAAAGACGGTCTCTTCCAAAACTACACCTGTTTTTAATGTCGATTCAGCCTATTCATTTGTGGAGAAGCAGGTGTCATTTGGGCCGCGTGTACCCAATTCCAGGGCTCATCAGATCGCGGGCGATTATTTGATCGAAAAATTGAAAGGTTATGGAGCACTGGTAACGATTCAATCTTTCGAGGCTTCAACCTTTGACAACAAGATACTTTCACTTCGAAATATCATTGCGGCCTTTAATCCTGCTCTGCAGAAAAGGATAATATTAGCCGCACATTGGGATACACGGCCTTTTGCAGACAAGGATCCGGAGAAACCAAATGCGCCGATGGATGGAGCCAATGATGGGGCAAGTGGCGTTGCCATCCTTCTCGAAATTGCGCGGCTTATGGACACGAACAACAAGCCTGAAGTTGGCATTGACATTATTCTGTTTGATGGTGAGGATTGGGGTGAAAAACATGACGAATCTTCACATCACGCGCTTCCGCAAGGACAGAGATCATGGTGGTGCCTGGGGTCACAATACTGGTCCACAAATAAACACAAGCCTGCCTACCAGGCACAGTACGGTATCTTGCTGGATATGGTAGGAGGCCGAAACGCAAAGTTTTTCAGAGAAGGAACTTCATTGGAGTATGCAGGCAGTGTAGTGGCCAAAATTTGGGCTATGGCGGCAAAAAAAGGCTACTCTTCTGTTTTTGTTCATCAAGATCAGGATGCGGTCCTTGATGATCATCAGTTTATGAATGAAAAAGCCAACATCCCAACTGCGGACATCATATCCTACGACCCAGTGGAGCAATCATTTGGTGCTTTCCATCACACCACCAGTGATAACATCTCGATAATCAGCAAAGAGACCCTGGGCACGGTTGGCACGGTGGTGCTGGCGGTAATCTATGCGGAACAATAGCTATTCCTGCGCAAGCTTGAGCAGGTATGTACCATAGCCGCTCTTTTCAAGAGGCTTGGCAAGGCTTATCAATTGGTCCTTGCCAATGAATTTCATTCGATAAGCAATCTCTTCAATACAGCCGATCTTCAGACCCTGACGTTGCTCGATAACCTGAACAAAGTTGGCCGCCTGCATCAGTGAATCGAAAGTACCGGTGTCGAGCCAGGCAGTGCCCCGACTCATAATGCCAACCCGAAGCCTTCCCTTGCGGAGATAAGCCGCATTAATGTCAGTGATCTCCAGTTCGCCTCGTGGACTTGGCTTTAGGTTTTCAGCGATTGAAACCACCTCATTGTCGTAGAAATACAAACCTGGTACCGCATAGTTTGACTTGGGTTCTTTTGGCTTCTCCTCAATTGAAAGCACATTCTTGTTCTTGTCAAACGCCACTACGCCATAACGTTCCGGGTCATTCACGTGGTAGGCAAAGATGATTCCGCCATCAGGGTCAGCACTGGATTGAAGGAGTTCGATCAACCTTGATCCATAAAACACATTGTCACCAAGAATAAGCGCTACTTTGTCCTTCCCAATAAAGCTTTTTCCGATTGTAAATGCCTGTGCAAGTCCTTCCGGTCTCGGCTGCTCGGCGTAGGAAAAACTGCACCCCAATTGCCTACCATCCCCGAGAAGTTTCTTGAACAGGGGCAGGTCAGCTGGGGTTGAAATGATGAGAATTTCCCTGATGCCGGCCATCATCAGGACCGACAAAGGATAGTAAATCATCGGTTTGTCATAAAGCGGCATCAGCTGTTTGCTGATGACAAGCGTCAAAGGATGAAGCCTCGTGCCGGAACCGCCGGCGAGAATGATGCCTTTCATGTTGTCAGCGATGGTGATACATTCTTTCGTAATAATCGCGGTATGAGCCGGACGTAACATGGTTCAGCCAGTCCTGATTGGACAAATACCAATCGACAGTGCGTTCAAGGCCTGTCGGGAAATCAACTGCGGGCTGCCAGCCAAGCTCTGATTTCAATTTGGAGGCGTCGATCGCGTACCGGAGATCATGACCAGGCCTGTCAGTGACATAGGTGATCAATTTTGCAGAAGTACCAGCGGGCCTCTTTAATTTTTCGTCCATGATTTTGCACAGCAGCATCACGAGATCGATATTCTTCCACTCGTTATTGCCACCGATGTTGTAAATCTGCCCCGCTCTTCCTTTGTGAAAAATCAGATCGATGGCGGCCGCATGATCCTCCACGTACAACCAATCTCTCACATTTTCTCCTTTTCCATAAACCGGAAGAGACTTGCTATGTAGAATATTATGAATCATGAGCGGAATCAGCTTCTCTGGAAAATGATTTGGCCCGTAATTATTTGAACATCGGCTGATGATGGTGGGAAGGCCGTAGCTATGACGGAAGGCCGAAACAAAGTGATCACTTCCTGTTTTTGAGGCGGAATAGGGAGAACGAGGATCCACGGGTGTGGTTTCGGTAAAGTAACCGCCGTGATCGAGTGAGCCATACACCTCATCTGTCGAGATGTGGTAGAACAGATGCCCGGAATAATCGGACTTCCATGCGTCAGTTGCAGCCTGAAGGAGATTGATCGTACCGACAATATTAGTGATGGCAAAGGTTGCGGGTGACTCCAATGAACGATCCACGTGAGATTCAGCGGCCAGGTGAATTACTCCATTAAATCTTTCCTTGTGAAAAAGTTCCTTCAGAAATGGGTAGTCAAGAATGTCTCCTTTGATAAACCGGTAATTAGCAGAATTCTCAACATCTCTGAGATTCTCAAGATTACCTGCGTAGGTTAACTTATCAAGGTTAAAGACCTGTATGTCGGAGTATCTTGTCACTAACCGGCGCACTACGTGGGAACCAATAAAACCAGCGCCGCCTGTTACGAGAATCTTTTTCATCCTTACTTGATATAACCCTCAAAACTCTTGTGGTCACGCTGATACAACTCATCCCTGCTCAGGGATTTGAAATATTCATATGTGATCTTTAAGCCTTCCGCTCTGGACACTTTGGGTTCCCATCCCAGAAGTTTCTTTGCTTTTGTTATATCCGGCTGTCTCTGTTTTGGATCGTCTTTTGGGAAAGGCTTATAAACAATCTTCTGCTGGGTTCCTGTCAACTTGATGATTTCTTTGGCAAAGTCCAGAATCGTGATTTCGTCAGGATTACCAATGTTTACAGGCATGACATAATCAGACATGAGAAGAAGGTAAATCCCTTCGATGAGGTCGTCGACGTAGCAAAAGGATCGGGTTTGAGATCCGTCTCCGAATACAGTGAGATCCTCACCACGCAATGCCTGTCCGATAAATGCAGGCAGCACGCGGCCGTCATTCAGGCGCATGCGGGGACCATAGGTATTGAATATCCTTACAATCCTGGTTTGCAGTCCGTGATAGGTATGATAGGCCATAGTCATGGCTTCCTGAAATCTCTTAGCTTCGTCATATACGCCGCGCGGCCCTACGGGGTTGACATTGCCATAATATTCTTCGGTCTGCGGATGAACGGTCGGATCACCGTAAACCTCTGAAGTGGATGCAACAAGTATCCTTGCTCCTTTCGAGCGGGCCAGCCCAAGCAGGTTGTGCGTACCCAGTGAACCCACTTTCAAAGTCTGTATCGGTATCTTGAGATAATCAATGGGGCTGGCAGGTGAAGCGAAATGCAGGATGTATTGAAGTTCGCCGGACACATGAACGAATTTTGAAACATCATGATGATAAAACTCAAATTCCTTCAGATGAAAGAGGTGTTCGATGTTCTTCAGCTCGCCTGTAATCAGGTTGTCCATGGCAACGACATGATATCCTTCCCGGATAAAGCGGTCGCAGAGATGGGAGCCCAGAAACCCGGCTCCACCGGTGATCAACACTCTTCCTTTAACCATAAATTGTACTTCTGCCGATACTTACGTATGTGAATCCAAGTTCTTTCATTTCTTCAAGTTCATAGAGATTCCGGCCGTCGAAAATGATCTTATGTTTTAAAACAGAAGCCAGGCGTTCGAAATCCGGAGTTCGGAATTCAGGCCATTCTGTCGCAATAAAAATTGCATCTGCATTCATCGCGGCTTCATATGGATCCTGATGATAGCTGATGCGGTCGGCAAAAATTTTACGAACGTTCTCCATTGCCTCAGGATCGTGCGCGCGCACAATGGCACCTTGTGATATAAGGCCGGCAATATTTTCAAGTGCGGGAGCCTCCCTGATGTCGTCTGTGTGTGGCTTGAAAGAAAGGCCCCAGACGGCTATTGTCTTTCCACTAAGATCCCCAAAATGTTTCATCATGAGGGGAAGGAGTTTTGTCTTCTGGTCTTTGTTGACGTCCATCACAGAAGTCAAAATTCTGAACTCATATTGATGTTCCTTTGAGGTATGAGCAAGTGCCTGCACATCTTTGGGAAAGCAGCTTCCTCCATAGCCAATTCCAGGGAATAGGAACCTTCGACCTATCCTGCTATCGGTCCCC
Organism: Cyclobacteriaceae bacterium; assembly: GCA_039810905.1. Classification (GTDB taxonomy): domain Bacteria; phylum Bacteroidota; class Bacteroidia; order Cytophagales; family Cyclobacteriaceae; genus ELB16-189. Next base: position 4,878 of record JBDHXU010000125.1, read on the forward strand.
ACGCCCTTTCTGACTGCATCCACATCAGCTCCGACCTTTTCACACAAATTGGCGATTTCATTCATGAACGTGATCTTGGTTGCGAGGAAGGCGTTGGCAGCATATTTGGTCAATTCTGCTGAGCGTTCATCCATGAAAATGATGGGATTCCCCTGCCTTACAAAGGGCGCATATAAAGTTTCCATCACTTTGCGGGCCCTTTCAGATGAGGTCCCAATGACCACGCGATCAGGTTTCATGAAATCATCCACCGCTACACCTTCTCGCAGAAATTCGGGATTTGAAACTACATCAAAATCACAGGTTGCCATCTTCCTGATCTTTTCCGCGACGCGTTCAGCCGTCCCTACCGGAACGGTGCTCTTGTCCACAATGACCGTATACCGCTCCAACAGGGGACCAAGCTGCTCAGCAACACCCAGCACATATTTTAGATCTGCAGACCCATCCTCTCCGGGAGGGGTTGGAAGTGCGAGGAATATGATCTGGGCATCAGAGATTCCTTTTGCAAGGTCTGTGGTAAAGAACAGCCTTTGCTGCCTGATATTCCTATCAAAAAGGACTTCCAGACCCGGTTCGTAAATGGTGATTACACCCTCTTTAAGCTTGGCAACCTTGCTCTCATCTATGTCCACACAGGTGACAGTATTGCCGGTTTCTGCGAAGCAGGTTCCGGTAACAAGTCCTACATAGCCGGTGCCTATAACAGCAATATTCATAAGAATCGAATGGGACGGCAAAAATAGCCCAATTACTATGAACTGCCTACCCACAATGAACGAACTAACATTCGTATGTCCTGAATTGACTACTTTTGGGAATTCATTACAGCAGAAGTATGATAGAATCAGAGCAGCAGGTAAGCATGGAGGTGACAGAAGGGCAAAGGATGATCATGCAGATGGTGCAGGATTTTGGTGACAAGGAGATCAGACCTTTCATGATGAAGTGGGATGAGGCGCAGGAGTTTCCCGTTGATTTATTCAGGCAAATGGGTGATCTGGGCCTGATGGGTGTATTGGTGCCACATCAATATGGGGGCTCCGGATTTGGTTACAAGGAGTATGTGACAGCTGTATCGGAGGTGGCCAGGATTGATGGGTCTATCGGACTATCTCTCGCGGCACACAATTCTCTGTGCACCAATCATATCCTTGAATTCGGCTCGGAACCCCAAAAGAAAAGATACCTTCCGAAGCTGGCATCAGGTGAATGGATTGGCGCCTGGGGACTTACTGAACCCAACACGGGCTCAGATGCCGGCAACATGCGAACAGTTGCCACCCGGGAAGGCGAATACTACCTTCTGAATGGAACGAAGAATTTTATTACCCATGGCAAAACCGGACAAGTGGCGGTCGTAATTGCAAGAACAGGTAAGGCGGGAGACTCACATGGCATGTCTGCATTTATTGTTGAGCGCGGTACTCCCGGATTCAGCGCCGGGAAAAAGGAAAATAAGCTGGGCATGCGCGCCTCTGAAACAGCTGAAATGATTTTCAGCGATTGCAAAGTGCATGAAAGCCAGCGCATGGGTGAGGAGGGCGACGGATTTATTCAATCCCTGAAGGTTCTTGATGGTGGACGCATATCGATTGCTGCCTTAAGTCTAGGAATTGCTCAGGGAGCCTTTGATGCTGCTCTGTCCTACTCCAAAGAGAGACATCAGTTCAACAAACCAATTTCTTCCTTTCAGGGTATCTCCTTCAAACTGGCTGACATGGCCACGCGCATTGAGGCCTCCAAAATGCTGATCTACCGCGCTGCTCAGCTTAAGGATAACCACTTGCCTGTAACCAAAGAGTCAGCGATGGCTAAATTATATGCATCTGAAACAGCTGTGGAAGTCGCAAATGAGGCTGTTCAGATCTTTGGGGGGTACGGGTACACCAAGGACTTCCCAGTGGAAAAGTATTACCGGGATGCCAAATTATGTACCATCGGCGAGGGGACATCAGAAATCCAGAAGCTGGTAATCTCACGGTCGCTTTTGAAGTAATTTTGCATTTGTGAGTGCTTTTGGCCTATATTTGCGCCCCTAACAAGAATCGGCATGCTGATTATCAACATCAAGGAAAACGAGTCAATCGACAAGGCGCTGAAGCGTTTCAAGAAGAAATTTGAAAAGACGGGTGTACTTCGTGAATTAAGGGCCAGGACTTCATTTGAGAAGCCTTCTGTAAAGAGAAGGGGCGAAATCCTTCGTGCTGTCTACCGGCAGCAGCAATTCATGAAGGAAAACTACTAACCGTCAATCTGTCAAATATTGAAGTTCCCTCCCCTGTGAAAGGGCGGAGGGATTTTTTTTGCTAACTTTTGTCCAGAGCCAGAGGGGCAAGCATGATAGATTCCTTCCTTAACTATCTGAGGTATGAGAAAAGATACAGCCCTCATACCATCCGATCGTACCAAAATGATCTGTCTCAATTTGAGGCATTCCTGGCGAAAACTTATGAGACCGCGCTGTCGTTAGCCAGTTACCAGATGATCCGATCCTGGGTCGTGGAGCTGGTGGAAGCAAAGATGGATCCTCAGTCTGTAAATCGAAAAATTGCCAGCCTGAGAAGCTATTACAAATTCCTGCTGAAGCAGAATCAGTTGGAAAAGGATCCTATGCTCAAGGTGAAAATTCTCAAGACACAAAAGAAGCTGCCGCATTTTGTAAAAGAAAGCGACATGATATCGGTGTTGGATGTGCAGTCCTTTCCGGATACACACGGGGGTTGGCGCGAAAAACTGGTGCTGGAGTTGCTTTACGGTACAGGAATGCGTCGTTCAGAATTAATCGGCCTGAAAGAGTCAGACGTGAATCGCAGGGAAAGGACCATCAAAGTACTTGGCAAAAGGAACAAGGAACGTGTGATTCCATTTTCTGAATCACTTGTTCCAGTTGTCGATGGTTATCTGCAGGCAAGGAACAGGGAAATTGGCAAACCCAAAGGCAAAGAACTGATTGTTAATGACGCGGGCGGACCATGCTATCCGGAGCTCATTTACAGAATCGTGCGAAAGCATCTGGGTCAGCTGAACTCCCTTGAAAAGAAGAGTCCACATGTCCTGCGACACACCTACGCCACACACCTGCTGAACAAGGGGGCGGAAATCAATGCTGTGAAGGATCTGTTGGGTCATAGCAGTCTGGCCGCTACACAAGTTTACACGCACAATTCGATGGAAAAACTGAAGAAGGTATTTGATCAGGCCCACCCTAAGGCTTGAAATGTTACACTTAATTTATTTGCTATATGAAGATTCAAGTCCATTCCATTCACTTTGATGCTGATCGCAAGCTCATAGAATTTGTTGAGCAACGCGTTGGCAAGTTGCAGACCTTTTATGACCGAATGACCGATGGAGAGGTGTTTCTGCGACTTAACAACGAAGGGGTAAATAATAAGACGGTTGAGATCAGAATCAATGTCCCCGGGAAGCAATTGTTTGCCAAGGAGCAGGCCAAGTCATTCGAGGCAGCGGCTGATTTGGCAACAGAAGCACTGGAGAATCAATTGAAAAAATTCAAGACTAAATTAAAGGACGGCAGAGTCTGAATGATTCTAGGATCAAATGAGAAAGGGCCGTGAGGCCCTTTCTTTTTAGTTGAGTTTGAAGGATTTTTTCACCTTGTCCACATAATCCAGCTTCTCCCAGGGGAACAACTCCACCTTCACACGTTTTTCATTCTTTTTCCCTTTGTTGAAAATCTTCTCTTTAATGATGGACTCTCTTCCCATATGACCATAGGCGGC
>JBDHXU010000126.1:0-8605 GCA_039810905.1 Cyclobacteriaceae bacterium
ACTTACGTTTTCTACAATCGTAAAGTGGATACGATGGACCACCTTACTCAGGATACTTCTTTTTAATCATCCTAAACCCCCTTACATGACCGTCGATACCATGCGGAAGGTTGACCGGTTGGCAGGTGTTCCTTTGTGCCTCCTGCTTAGTCCTATTGTTTTTCTGATTGATATCCTTCGCGGTGGCAACGGTAAACCAGACCTCAGCCGAACGCTATTCATTGAACTTTCCGAAATGGGCAGCGCCATTATTGTGGATCCCGCCATGCGCCGGCTCCGGCAGGAAGGGAAGGCGACCTTGTATTTTGCGATCTTCTCGAAGAACTACGCTAGCCTTGCGCTGCTCAATACGGTACCAAAAGAAAACGTATTCATGATGAAGTCTGATGGCATCATTCAGCTGACTTCAGAAATATTTCGCTTTGCCTGGTGGTGCCGGAAGAATGGAATCACCACCAGTGTCGACCTGGAGCTGTTCTCACGCTTTACAGCCCTACTGAGTTTGTTCAGCGGAGCGCGCTCCAGGGTCGGATTTACCAGCCTGCACGATGAAGGGGTCTATCGCGGTAACCTTATCAATAAGTCAGTCCGGTATAACCCGCACGTGCACATGGTGGTCAACTTCATGTCGCTGGCAAACAGGGCAATGGGTTTGTTTGATAATGCCTACGCCACGCAGCAAGTGACACCTGATCAGTTGAAGCTCGCCAAGGCTGATGTGTTGGAAGAATCGCGCACTAATGTCAGGGCAAAGTTGAAGGCATTGTACCCTGCACTTGACCAGCAGCATATTGTACTCCTGAATGTCAACGCATCCGAGCTGCTGCCCCAGCGCCGGTGGCCCCAGGAAAACTTTTCCGCCGTAGCAAAGAAGATACTCATGAGGTTCCCCAACGCGTTGATAGTGCTCACAGGTTCAACTCCGGAGCGTGAATACGTGCAAAAGGTGAGGGACATGATTGGGGATGAGCGCTGCGTCAATTCTTCAGGTGTATTTTCGTTTGAGGAATTAGTACCCCTCTATGCCATCAGCACCCTGATGCTGACCAACGATTCCGGGCCGGCGCATTTCGCAGCCGTAACGCCCCTGAAAGTGTTTGTAATTTTTGGTCCCGAAACACCTGCATTATACCTACCTATGGGAGGCAACGCCGAAGCATTCTACCTGGGATTGCCCTGCTCTCCCTGTGTGAGCGCAACCAATCATCGCAAGACCAGTTGTGAATCGCGGCCTTGCATCACGGGCATCTCGCCAGCCATGGTATCGGAAAGGCTTGTGTTGTACCTGGAGAGTGCCAAGTAAGAGCAACCGACCGACCTGATTTTCATTGAACTGAACTGCCAGTTGCGGATAGGGGTAATCGTCAACATACGTGTCCTACTAATGAATCAGGTATATTGTCAATCCTCACTGGCAGTCTCACCAAAATGACCCTCACCACCCCGTCAAAGCGATGGCACGCCCTTGACCTGCTTCGGGCAGTGATGATGTTGTTGGGGATCGTATTGCACGCATCAGAATCATATACACTCTCACCCAACGATATCTGGCCGCGTGACCCGGCAGCTAAAAGCGTATTCCTCAATTACCTTAATTCCCTGATCCACGTGTTCCGTATGCCGGTGTTCTTTGTCATGGCCGGATTCTTTGGCTCCATGTTGTTCTATGGCCGGGGACCTGGAGCCATGCTCAGTAACAGGATCAAAAGGATCGTATTTCCCTTCGTTGTGTTTCTGCTCATCCTTCATCCGGTAATTCTGCTGACAACCCGGTTCACAGCCGGAGCTTTCAGTGTTACATTGACTGAACTCTCCACGGAAATCACATTCCTTCCGCAGATAACATATCACTTATGGTTTCTGTACTACCTCATTCTTGTGACGGCCTTTACTTTCATTGTTGCATTGATTATAAGAAAAGCCGCGATTCCGAAACAGAACATCACTGCAATATTTGAGTGGCTGGCGCTTCGCAAATGGGCCGGGATATTGATTCCCGGAATCATTTTATTCCTGGTTATGGTTTACCGTTGGGACTACACAGTGCCTACGCCTCTGTACTTCGTGCCAGACTTTGGTGCTTTCCTTTTCCTGGTTCAGTTCTATCTCTTTGGGTGGATGTTGTATCGGTCCAATGAACTTATTGGTACGTTTATGCAGTATAATAGACTATTTGTACTTGTTTCAATTGCGCTTTTCACAGCCGGGTTCTTCTGGAGACAATGGTTTGGCGACATAATGGTAGGAGTGATCAGGGCATCCATTATCTGGATGTTCGTGTTTGGATTCACAGGTCTCTTTATCCGATACGGCAGCAAAGCCTCGGCTTCGGCCAGATATATTTCAGATTCATCCTATTGGGTATTCCTGATCCATCTGCCATTCACCATTCTATTTCCCGGCCTGATGGCAGGGTGGGCCCTTCCGGCAATCTTGAAGTTTCTGTTGTCACTGTCGGCAACTACGGTTATTTGTTACCTATCTTATCATTACGCCGTGCGACCGACTTTCCTAGGGAAGTTTCTCAACGGAAGGAAGTACCCGTTGGTGGGAGGGGGTCATGCAGCCCCATCGTCGTCCTCCTAACGCGCTAACTATATCTGCCGGCGAGTATCACTTGCAGGATCAGTTCTGACTAAATTGCACCCGGTTTTCTATGCAATCAACTGATCTTGTTAACTATCGGAGATACACCGCTGTGTGGATCTTCGCCGCCACCGCCATCAGGCTACTATTGGCTACGCAGCTGGAACTGGGAATCGACGAAGTGTATTACTGGAACTACGTCATCTACCCGGATTGGAGCTATTTTGATCACCCGCTTATGGTGGGCGTGCTTGGTGACATCTTCTCCCTGCATCACACCTTCCAGAGTGATTTCCTGTTGCGGCTGGGTCCCATCTGTTTGTCGGCCCTCAGCACTTGGATCATCTTCAGGATCGGCACAAAGGTCAAGGATGAAAGGACAGGGTTCTATGCCGCCTTGCTCTTTACGGGATCCATCTACTGCAGCATTATCGCCGGATTCTCGTATATACCCGATGGCCCGCTTATTATATTTTGGCTGCTGGCATTGAACCTGATGCTTGACTTTCTGGGTGCAGAAACCATCGACTCTGTCAATCGCCAAAAAATAGTTCTGTTCGGTCTATATGCAGGACTTGCCATGATCTCCAAATACCAGGGGGCCTTTCTCTGGGTGGGTGTGTTTGCCTATGTCTTCCTGTACAACCGGAACTGGCTGAAGGAATTTTCCTTCTACTTATCAGGTGTGATTTCTGCAATTCTGTTGCTGCCCATCCTGTTCTGGAACCTCAATAATGATTTTGTAACCTTCAATTACCACTCCGGGCGGGTAACACCAAAATGGGAGTTCAGGGCTGACTATTTTTTCACAGAACTGTCGGGACAATTTGCTTACAATAACCCCGTAGTCTATGTGCTGATCGTTATCGCACTGGTAGCCTTGTTCAAGGGAAGGAAATTCATTGACACCAAATTTCATCGCATCCTGCTTTCACCGGCCGTTCCGCTATGGTTGGTGTTTACGGGATTCTCTGTCTTCCGGAGCACCCTGCCACACTGGTCAGCGCCTGCGTTTGTATCTCTTATCATTTTGGCCGCAGCCTATTGGGCCGGCCATGAGAATCAGAAGAAAGCTTATTTCTGGATAAAGGCAGGGGCTTACTTTCTGGCCTTCCTCCTGGCTGTAGCGTTGTGGCTGATCAACTACTCACCGTTGCAATTGGGAAAGAAGTCGGACATCACACACTTTGGTGAAGACGATTTCACTCAGGACCTTTACGGATGGAGGCAGGTGCGGATGGCTTTTGAGAAGGTAGCGGGCCGTGAAGAGCAAGCCGGTACGATGCCGGCAGGAGCGGGGATTCTTACCTACAAAATGTTTCCGGCAGCACACCTTGACTTCTATGTAGCGGAGCCGAATAACCGCAAACTCCAGGCACTCGGTACCCTGGAAGATATTCACATGTATGCGTGGATCTACAACTATCGCAACGGTCTTGAAAAGGGTCAGGATTACTATCACGTCGCGTTGAGTAACTTATACCGTGAGCCCCAGGAATTATTCGGCAACTATTTCGAGCGCGTCGAACCCATGGACACCGTCGAGATCAGCCGCGCCGGAAAGCCCATGCGTTACGCGATGTTCTACCGGCTGAGAAATTATCAGGGGAACTATGTGAATCCTTTGCCTCCTAAGTGAGTGGAACTCAGCTTCTGGCCGTTGGCAGTTGGCGTGGCCTCTAATGTTAGTCCTCTGGCTGTTGGCTGCTGGCGTGACCTCTAATCTTAGTGGCGCTCCAACTTGTTGACCAATCCCGGTCGCTTCGTCGCAGAGTCTCCCGTGAGGGGACTCTGCAGATTACGAATTTCAAAACGATGGTGACCTTGGAGGTTACCCCATCGCAGAGTCCCTAAAGGAGACTCTGCGGCGAAGGGTGTTCGTTCACTTTTCCCGCCTACGCTAGGAGCTTCGGCGGGCGAAGCACTCAGCTCCGGCTTCTGGCCGCTGGCTAATTGCTGCCGGCTTGGCCTCTAATCTTAGTCGTGCTCAAACTGTTTACCATTTGTGTCACTTCGTTCTTCACTCTTCGTTCTTCACTCTTCGTTCTTCACTCTTCGTTCTTCACTCTTCCCGCCTACGCAAGAGCTCCGGCGGGCGAGGCATTCTTCATTCCCTCCTCAGCGATTCCACCGGATTTGCCAGCGAGGCCTTGAGTGATTCGTAGCCGACGGTAAGCAGGGTGATGGTTCCAATCACGCCGATCACGCCCGCAAACAGGAAGACGGTTATATCCGTGCGGTATACAAAACTTTGCAGCCACCGGTCGGAAAGGTAGTAGGAGACAGGGATGCCAAACACGCAGGCAATCAGCAGAAGTTTGCCAAATACCGAAAGCAGCAACTGCATGATCTGCCCACTGCTGGCTCCCAGCGATTTGCGGATGCCAATCTCCTTGGTGCGCTGCTCGGACAGAAAGGCAGCAAGCCCATACAATCCCACACAGGTGATGAGGATGGCGAGCGCCGAAAACTTCTCCGTTAATTCAGCCACCTGCTTTTCATTGGCATACATGCGACCGAATTCCTCATCGACGAACCAGTAGTCAAATCCGAACTCCGGGAATATTTGCTTCCATGCCTTCTCCAGCGCAGCAATCTTTTCGCCCATTTTTCCTGCCGGCAGCTTCACGTGAATGATGCGATCGAATGTGTGGGGCTTGGGTGCGATGGCCAGGGGATCGATCTTCTTGTGCATGGACTTGTAGGGAAAGTCCTCGACTACACCGATCACATGACCCGTTACCGGGAGTTTCGTAGTATCAGGAGGAGCATAACCCATCACATAATCAGGACGGATGATGGTCTTGCCAACAGCCTCAGCATTGGTAAGCTTCAGTGCCTGCACTGCCGATTCGTTGAGTAGTACGGCTGTGGAGTCGGCGATATTCTTTGGATCAAAATCCCTACCAGCCAGGAGTTTCAGCCCGAAAGTCCGGGGAAAGTCATAATCTCCATTCAGCTGAAACCATTCGTGCTGTTCCTCACTCACATCCGGGAACTGCATGCGCATGTTGATCGGACCAAAGAAGTCGAGGCGGGGGAGGTGGTTCGCCAGTGTCATGGAGATGACTTCCGGATCCTGAAGGACGAGGTTCTTGTAGCTCAGGTATTTCTGATCGGATGCGTTGCCTGTAAATCCTCCATAACGAATGGAGACGATCTGCTTGCCTGCGGCATTAAGCTTGGAGTAACGCATCAGGTTCATCTGCCGAACTACGATCACGGTGCCGGTCAGCAAACTTACGGCAACGATGAACTGTACAGCAGTAAGCATCTGGCGGAAGACGTTGGATCCTTTCCTGAAGGCAAACTTTCCTTTCAGGACGAGGGCAGGCTCGAAACCCGACACAAAGAAGGCAGGGTAGCTGCCCGCCAGCAGGGTCACCAGGATTACTGTTCCGGTAATCACCTGCAGCATGATCGGGTTCAGCAAGGTCATGGCGGTAAACGTCTTGCCGGTGAGGATGTTGAACTGCGGTACAAGCAGCATCACCAGCAGCACGGCCACGATCGTTGAGAAAAGCACCAGCACAAACGACTCCGTCATAAACTGCATGAACAGCTGTGTGCGAAGTCCACCGAAGGTCTTGCGTAGACCGATCTCTTTGGCTCTTGTTACCGATTTGGCCGTGGAGAGATTCACATAGTTGATGCAGGCGACAATCAGGATGAGGAGCGCAATGGTGACAAATACATACAGGTAATTCTTGTCGGTCGACTTACTGGTGATGGCCCAGTCAATGCTCTGGTCGAAGTGAACGTCCGTTATTTTGCGGATGATGGGGATGAATTTAAATTTCAGGTTGTACTTGGCGATCAGATCATTCGCACGTTTTTGCAGGTCAGCCTGGATGGTCTGGATCCTGGCCTCATCGTCGATGACAAAGAAGCTCTGTGTCCAGTAGTTGCTCTCGCCGTCGCCCATGCTGGAAACCATCAGCCTCTCCAGGTCTTTGATGAAAGGTTTGAGGGCGAATATGTTCACCACATACTTGGGACGGATGTGCACATTTGCCGGCAGGTCTTTGTACACGGCAGAGACGACGAGTTCCACCTTCTGCCCATTGGTCATATAGGCATGGGAGAGAGCCACCTGTTTGCCAATGGGATCTTCATCGCCAAAAAGAGAGCGTGCTGCCGACTCGCTTAAAATCATACTGTTGATCTCCTTAATGGGCATTTCGGGATTCCCGCGGAGCACCGGCATGTAGATCAGTTTGTTAAAGTCCGGTTCCGCCCAGATGATATCTTCGGTGAGGATGATCTTGTCCCGCGGCTCGTAGTGGATGCTTGTGGGCATTCCCGTATTCGAGAAACTTGTGATGGCCGATACGCCGGGGTAATTGTCCTTAATGTAATTGTCCCAACCTGCAGGCGAGGCCGGATAGGTCTCCACGTCGCCGTTGGGCATTTCGATGCGATAGCCGATGCGGTAGGTCTTGTCGGCGAAAGGATGAAGTTTGTCAAACGTAAGTTCATCCTGGACATACATCAGGATAAACAGCGCAGAGGCAAGTCCGATGGCGAGACCGATCAGGTTCACTGCCGCATAGCGTCCCTGTTTTCTCAGGTTGCGCAAGGTGAGGATGATGTAGTTGAGAAGCATCCGGGTTCAGGGAGTTTGGTGATAAATAGTGTACTGTAATGTAGAGAAAAGGTTGCAGCTCCAATGAGACCCGCGGCTAATCAGTTGTTAGTTGTAATCCTTTTGGAGTAGCTGCAGTGGCTTCAGAAGCAGAATAGCCGCGTCGGGATGTGGTTCCGGCCGACATGTAAAAGATTGTAACATTTTGTAACTGACCTGCGGCTTGTCCGATTGTCTTAATGAAAGGGTAGGACTATACATGGCACAACATGATTAAGAAATTCTATTCTTTCATTATTCTATTACTGGTAGTGGTGACCTGCAAAAAGGAGGAGTCGGTTGGTCCAGTTTCGGTTGGACCGGTTGCAGATGACCCGACCTTCAGAACATACATCAATCGGTTTGTCTCGGAAGCCAGTTCGAGGGGAATCAGTGTTGATGTGAGTAATCTCAAAGTCATATATTCAGATACCCTGAATTACTATTGCGGATGGGGCGATCCCAATGCTCGTCAGGTGCAGATCAGTTCACGTGTTTCATGTTGGCTGCAACAGACCGATATGAATCGCGAAATACTTTTGTTTCATGAAATGGGCCACGCCATTCTGGGTCGCTCTCACGACAATACCAAACTCCCTAACGGAGACTATAAATCAATAATGTTTGGCGGGACCCAATTCAATCTGTATACGCAAGACACGCCAGAGCGCAGAAAGTACTATCTCGATGAGTTGTTCAATCCCGCTACATCTTTGCCATCCTGGGGTGGGGCGAAGACCGTTGCCACCGTCCTTTTTGCAGATTCAATCAATGCTGCGTCAAACTCATGGAAGTTTATCCAAAGGAGCAGCAGTAGCCAGACAGGCGTAGTTACAACCGAGCAATACGTGTCTGTTGGGCACAGTCTTAAAATGATTTCGCCAAACTTGTCTACATTTTCATACTGGGGCTACAGCCTTGCTCCGCCGCAAGATCTAAAGCAAGGAGACAGACTCGTGCTAAGTGTGAAGGTAAGGGCAATTGGTCTCACAACCGGATCAGGTGCGATAGTGGCTATGCGAGGGGATGCAACATCGTACTCAGTTTTCTTTACGACCACCCAGGGTACTACACCGATCCGCGGTACGTCTGATTTCGTTGAGTTCCAGGTTGCCCTAAACTATTATGTCACGGCTACATCCGTGATATATTTCTTCCTGATGATCGACGGCAATTCGGTCGGCACAGCATACTTTGATGATGTTACACTTACCAAATACGAGTAACGTAGCCAGGCCGTTCCCGCCCTTGTTGGTTTTTAAACCAATAAGGACGGTGTAGGGTATTTAACCCTATTTTTTGATAATTTGATTTCAATGAGTACGAGTTGGCGCTGAATTACTATATGACGACTACATCCGTGAGTTATTTCTGCATGTGGTAATTTTCCGGCCT
>JBDHXU010000127.1:0-8588 GCA_039810905.1 Cyclobacteriaceae bacterium
GCGGAGGCAAAAAAACAATTGTCACTTGCCCCTCCCGATCAGCTTTCGATGCTGCAAATCCCCGCAAAGTCATTTAATCGTGAATGGCTTTCAGATATGGAGTTAGAGTGGGAGGGCAAAATGTACGACATTGCTAAAGTGGAAAAGGCTGGTGACTTTATTTTGGTGTACGCCCGGCATGACGCCGATGAAGACGAGTTGTTGTCACTACTGGATACTGTCCTTCGCACTTCTCAGCAGGACCAGAAGCCGGTGCCTGATACGGTAATCCAATTTCTTTCGCTGATTTTTGTACAGCCTTCATCAGAATTCGAACTCCAGATAACATTCAGCGCATTCAGTGCTGCTTATAGCTGGCCTTTCGTCTGCTCTGCAGACAGGCGGGTAGTCCCTCCACCGCCTCAACAGGCCTGACACTCCCTTTTGTTGTCCCTGCTTTACGCAAGGATGAGGACCTCTATCTCATCTCAACTCCTTTCAGGGTTGTAAACTATTATTTAATCGACTTCTTGTATGAAAACATTATACATACTTATTATATCCTGCTTTGTCATCATCAGCTCTCAGGCACAGAATCTGCTTAAAGGAAGGGTGACAGATGCCAACAGCCAATTGCCCCTGGCTGGGGCCAATGTTCAGATTGAAGGAAAAGGTGGTACCGTAACCGATAAGGACGGCATGTTCTCCTTTGACTGCAGTGGTTCCGTTAACGTTACTGTATCCTACATTGGCTTTGCCAATTACAGCACTGCTGCTGATTGCGGCTCAGAATTGAACATTGCACTCATACCGTCTCAGCAAACGCTGAGCGCAGTGGAGATCACTGCAACCTCCGCAATCAACCAAAGCATCCTTTCCCAGCCCGTATCCATCGCAAAATTGGGAATGACAGAAATCAAACGTGGCAACGGGCTATTTCTGGATGATGCGATCAACGCCAATATTCCAGGCGTATTCATGCAGCGACGCACCATTTCTGCCGGTCAGCAATTCAATATCCGTGGCTATGGCGGCGGTGGACCGGGTGTGAGGGGAACTGCAAACAATTTTGACGGCCTGGGTGTGAAAGCTTACCTGAACGGCATTCCGATTACAGATGCAGAAGGCATTACCGTTATGGACGACATTGACTTTGGTTCGCTTGGAAATGTTGAAATCACCAAGGGCCCAAGTGGCACACTGTATGGGCTTGCCATCGCCGGGGTCATTAACCTCCAGACTCAACGCGCTGAAAGGGACCGGACCTCTGTGAGCCAGGATGTGCTAGTTGGCAGCTACGGGCTAAACAGGCTCACGACCCGTGTCCAAATCAGCAAAGGGAATTCCAACCTGATGATTAACTATGGCAGGATGCGCTATGATGGTTTCATGAACCACACCAATTCCAGGAAGGATTTTGTAAATGCGATGGGAGAGTTCCAGTTGAACGAAAAACAGGCCTTGACAACATACTTTGGCTTCAGCGACAGTTATGATGCAAGGAACGGTGAGCTCACCATTGCCCAATACAACAGCTTCGATTACAGCGGGAATCCTGCCTATATCAAGAATGACGCTCACTCCAATATCATCAGCTTTCGCGCCGGAGTTGGACACCGATATAACTTTACGAAGAATTTTTCGAACAATACTGTATTCTTTGGAACAGGTCAGAGCAACAATGCCAGTTCAGCCGGTGGATGGACAGATAAAGCACCTGTAAACTTTGGGTTCAGGACAACTTTTGATGCCAGACTGGAAATCAAGCCAGGCATGACACTGACTGGTATAACAGGAATGGAGGCGCAAAAACAATATGCACAGATCATCGGATACGGAATGGTCACCAATAATGCCGATCCGGCCGGATATAACATTATCGGACCAATCCGCAGCAACCAGACTTCTGTGACTTCCAACTACTCTCTGTTTACCCAGTGGACGCTTTCGCTTCCGCATGACATTTCCATCACTGCAGGACTTGGCTCCAGCAATATGAACATTACGCTGTATGACAAACTCTATGCGGCAGCCAATAATACACCCACTAACAAGGTTCCGATGACCTACGCCAACCAATACAATGGTTTGATCGCACCAAGCTTTGCAGTTAACAAGATTGTGAACAAGCACATCTCAGTATACGCCTCGTATAATCAGGGATTCCGCGCTCCTACTGCTTCAAACATATATACGCCTTTGGCCGGGACGGTCAATACCAGCCTGCGGCCCGAGAAAGGGAACCAGTTCGAGATCGGATCCAAAGGATCTGCATTTGACGACAAGCTGATCTATGAGGTCGCTTATTTCAATATGAAGTTTACCGATAAGATGACGGCAGTGGCTGTTCCAAATGCTGCGGGGACCGCAACCGCCTACACTTACACGACAAACAGCGGCGGGCAGACGAACAATGGCGTAGAATTATTGCTGAAATATCTGCTTATCAGTTCCAAAACGGGTTTTGTCTCATCACTGAGACCTTATTTGAACTATGCCTATTCCGATTTCAAGTACAACAATTTCTTTTATCAAAATAATGCGCTCGCGGCGCCTTCGGACTATTCAGGTCTGGCAGTTGCGGGAGTTCCCAAGCATACCTTCAATGCCGGGGTTGACTTTATGTCCAAACCTGGGTTTTACGGAAACTTGACTTATCTGTTTCGGGATTCCATGCCCTTCACTTCCGACGGTTTGAATACTGCCTCGTCCTACAGTCTGCTCAATGGAAAAATCGGTTTCAGGAAACTGATCAGCTCACATGTTGATCTCGACGCTTACTTCGGAGTTAACAACATTACAAGCGTACAGTATTACCAAATGGTATTTGTCAATCAATTACCGGACGCCTATTTACCTGCACCAAACAACATCAACTATTACGGGGGGGTTAATTTCAAATATATCTTCTGATCGCGGTACACTGAGGAAATTTAAGAGCGGCCAACAAGCCGCTCTTTTTCTTTTCAATCATACCATCGGGGATCTGTTAATGGGCTTCGAGCCAATTTCTTCCCACTCCTACTTCCACTTCCATCGGCACATCCAGCAGCACGGCTGTACGCATCAACTCTATAACTTTTGGTTTCACTGTTTCTTCTTCTCCTTCAAAGAGATCAAACACCAGTTCATCATGGACTTGAAGAATCATCCGTGTTTTGAGTTTCTCCCTCTGCAGCCATCGATGGATGTTCACCATTGCTATTTTGATGATGTCCGCGGCACTGCCCTGAATCGGTGCATTGATCGCATTGCGTTCGGCAAAACCTCGGGTGGTTATGTTACGGGAGTTAATGTCCCTCAAGTAACGGCGTCGACCCAGGATGGTCTCAACATACTCCTTTTCCCGGGCATGATTGATGCTGTCATCCATGTAGCGCTTGATCCCTGGAAATTCCCTGAAATAAGATTCAATAATCTCCATCCCCTCGGTTCTGGAAATGCCCAGGTTTTGCGACAAACCAAAGGCTGTACTTCCATACAGGATGCCAAAATTCACCTCCTTGGCCTTGCGTCTCATGTCAGGCGTAACCTGGTCAAGCGGCACTTTAAATACTTTGGCGGCTGTAGTTGCGTGAATATCTCTTCTGTTCCTGAAGGCTTCTATCATGGTGCTGTCTCTGGCAAACGACGCAGCTATCCTCAGCTCAATCTGGGAATAGTCGGCAGAGAGCAACTTGTATCCTTTACTTCTCGGGACAAAAGCCTTCCTGATCTGACGACCCTTTTCAGTCCGAATTGGAATATTTTGAAGGTTAGGATTGTTTGAACTTAGTCTTCCGGTGGCGGCCACAGCCTGTCTGAAATCCGAATGGATCCTGCCATCATACTGACTCACCATTCTGGGCAGTGCATCAACATAAGTGGATCGCAATTTTTCATACTCCCGGTATTCAAGAATCTTGCGGGCAATGTCGTGTTCTTCTGAAAGTTTCAACAAAACATCCTCGCCAGTGGCATATTGCCCTGTTCTTGTCTTTTTGGCTTTACCGCCCAGTTTCATTTTGTCAAACAGGATTTCACCCAACTGCTTGGGTGATCCAATGTTGAATTCTGTTCCGGCTAGCTTGTAGATTTCACTTTGCACCCTGTCGCTGTCTTTCTTCAGGGAATCGCTCATCGTACTCAATGCCTGCAGATCGATGGATACCCCTTCAAACTCCATGGCCGCGAGTGTCTGCACCAGTGGCATCTCTACGTCTCTCATCAACAGCGAATGACGCCGTAACTCCAATTCATGCTGAAGTTTTGCTTTGAGTCTGTAAACTGCGTCAACCCGCTGTAGTGCCTGATCCTTTTCACTTATTTCTTCAGACAACTGAAATCCGAGATACTGGTTACTGATAATGCTTAAATCGTGCGAAGCCTCCGGCTCGATGAGATAGTGAGCAATCATTGTATCGAACAACGCGCCATGCAGTTCAATACCTGCCTTCTTCAATACCAGCAGCGCTAATTTGATATTATGGCCAAACTTGGCAACGTGGGGATTGGCAATACAGGCTTCAAATATTTTAAGCTGCTTGCTCGTGACTTCAAAGTAAACCGCCTGATGCGCTTCATACGAAATGGCAACACCCTTCGGATTGAAGTCAAAATGTTCGGCCTCATCCGTTAGGACTTCTATGGCAAATTCTTTCACCCCACTCAACTTTTCAGCCAGAGATTTAATTTCCTTCTCCGAAGTAAGAATATTGTATGACGAGGGCAATTGTTCACCTGGAGCAATCGACGCAATAGTTTCATTGCCACCGAACATGGACAATTGAGCAACTTTCGGACTTGCGGGTGCCGGGCCTCCCGTGGAAATGACTCTTGACAGCAGCGTCTTGAATTCCATCTCTTCAAAAATGGGAGCGAGCACTTCCTTATCAGGCCCCCTGTATGCCATGAGTTCCTCGTCAAGTTCAATGGGAACATCAGTAGCTATTGTTGCCAGCTTTTTCGATAACAGGGCCTGTTCCCCGAACTGTTCCACCCGTTCTTTCAATTTGCCTTTCAGTTTATCCACGCTTTCAACCACTTTTTCAACTGTGCCGAATTGCTTGATCAATTCCGCAGCAGTTTTTGGTCCGACGCCTGGGATGCCGGGTATATTATCAGAGGTGTCACCCTGCAAGCCAAGGATATCGATCACCTGCGAGACATTTTCTATATCCCACTTTTCGCAAACCTCCTTTGGGCCCAGTATGTCGACAGCATTACCCATATAAGCGGGCTTATATAATTTGACATGCTCACTGACGACCTGGCCAAAGTCCTTATCCGGGGTCATCATAAACACTTCAAAGCCTTTCTTCTCCGCTTGTTTTGAAAGCGTCCCGATTATGTCATCCGCTTCATAGCCATCCATTTCAAGTATGGGGATGTTGAATCCGCGGATAATCTGTTTGATAATGGGTATCCCTGCACGGATATCCTCAGGCGTTTCCTGGCGGTGCGCCTTGTAATCCTCAAACATCTCGTCCCTGAAGGTTGCGGCGGCTGTGTCAAATGCTACACCTATATGCGTTGGCTTCTGCTTCTGAAGGACCTCCAGAAGGGTGTTGGTAAACCCAAATACAACTGAGGTGTTCATTCCTTTGGAATTTATCCTGGGGTTTTTTGTGAATGCAAAATGAGCCCGGTAGATGAGGGCATATGCATCCAGCAGGAACAATTTCTTTTCTGAAGCCATGCAGCGAAGGTAGAAAGTTCATCCTTAAATACAGATCGGGATTAAATTCCTACAGCTGGCCCCTTATAATACGATTTCCTTATGGGTTAGCTATCTTCATCCTGACAAATGCAATTCATGACTAATCCACTCGAGTATTTTCTGCATTGGGAAAAGGAAGTGCCCCAGGATATTTTTCTCAGACAAGCTAAAGGTCATGACTGGAATACCTGGACTTTTTCAGAGGCTGGGCTTCAAATCCGGAAGATCGCGGCATATCTGTCATCTCTACAACTCCCCAATGGGAGTCATATCGCCATACTTTCAAAGAATTGTCCGCATTGGATTATGGCTGATCTTGCCATCATGATGGCGGGTCATGTGTCCATTCCATTATATCCTACACTGCCCCCAGAGACCATCCGCCAGATTCTTGATCACAGTGAGTCCTGTGCCATCTTCATCGGCAAACTGGACAATTATTCTGCTCAACGGCCTGGCATTCCCGGGCATGTAAAAAAGATTGCAGTGGAAATGTTTGGTGAAAGGGAGGAGAATACCTGGGAAAAACTCTGCGCTACACTTGCCCCGCTGCCAGAGATCCCAATTCCGAATCCTGAGGACATGATGACCATTGTATACACATCCGGCACAACCGGCACGCCCAAGGGAGTGATGCATGTCTACAAGTCATTTCACGCTACGATTACGGCCGCATTGAAAGTTGTTCCTTTCCCTCAAAGGCCACGTTTGTTCTCCTATCTGCCTATGAGTCACATTGCCGAAAGAATCGGCATCGAAGTCATGGGGCTTCGGCTTGGTGCACAGTTTTCGTTTTCCGAAAACCTCGAAACTTTCCCCAGAAATTTGGCCGACACGCAACCTGATTATTTCTTTGCCGTACCCCGAATCTGGTCGAAGTTCCAGGAAAAAATTCTTGAGAAAATACCAGAGAGAAAACTCAGCATGCTTCTCAGTTTCCCGATAGTAGGACTAATCGTTAAGCGCTCCATACGTCGAAAGCTGGGCTTGGTCAAAGCAAAGCTCTGCATTTCAGGCGCAGCTCCCATGAGCGTGGCTCAGTTGCAATGGTGGAAAAAACTGGATGTCATGATCTATGAGGCGTATGGTATGACGGAAGATTGCGTGTACGCCCATTTCAATACGCCGTCGTCCTGGAAATTCGGCACAGTTGGCAAACCACTCCCAGAACTGAAAGTAAGAATTACAGATGAAGAAGAAATCTGTGTGAAGAGCGATTACCTGATGCGTGGCTATTACAAGGAACCACAGTTGACTGCGGAGATGTATGATGCCGATGGATATCTCAAGACCGGAGATACCGGTGAAATAGATAAAGATGGATTTTTGAAGATAGTGGGGAGAGTGAAAGATCAGTTCAAAACGGATAAGGGCAAGTATATCTCACCGGCTCCCATTGAAATGAAGATTCTTGAGAATAAAGACATCGCCCAGGTAGCGGTTGTTGGGATGGGCATCCCCCAGCCTATCATGCTTGTTGTACTGACTGACGCAGCCCGCAAGAAGAGTCGAGAGGAGATCATCACAAGTCTCAGCGATACCATTGACAAGGTCAACCTTCATCTGGAAACTTACGAAAGACTTGAGACTGCTGTTGTCATGCAGCATGATTGGACCCAGGAAAATGGACTTTTGACCCCTACCCTTAAACTGAAGCGTAATCAATTAGAGAAAATTCATGTGCCCAAGTATCCAAATTGGTATCATGAGCATGGTAGAGTAGTTTGGGAATAAGCGTGTGTCCAAGCTTCGCTCTTAGAGGGCTTCCGAAACCGATTAACCTCCAGCGGTGATGGGTTTCAGATTCCAGATCTCAGATCTCAGGTTGTGCACCCAGAAACCTGAAATCTGAAATTTGAAACTTCTTCTCACCTTCAGTGCTTCTGGCTCCCGTTCCATGTTGCTTGCCAGTCGGTGTACCAGTTAACCACTGTTAGCTCTAACAAGAAACAAGAAACCAGGAACCAGAAACTGATTTTTACAGCGTCACTTCCATCGTGCCTTTGTTACCCGGTCTGGAATACGCTATCGCCTGGATAGTGGTGCCGGACAGGGAGGAATTTTCCACAGTGGCCACATAGTTCCAGTAATGGAGATGTCCACTCACCGCATCGCCCTTTTCAATCAGGTTGCCTTTGCGGTCCCTGATGAACACCTTCACGCCGGTGACCATAAAGCCAGCCTTTGCAAATACCTCGATGGTATCACCCACAGTGCCTTGATAGTTGGTTGTGTCGATGGATTCCACTTTGGGTTTTTTGAGGTAGTCGGTCAGGGCTACCTGGTAGGCTGACTTCAACTGGTCCGAAACACCTTGCTGGTAGTAGGTTGTCGCATCCGGATCTGCCATCTGAAGCTTCGCATAATGTGCCGCCTCCAGAAATCTGTCCTGAACTTTCACCTGCTTTTCTGTTGGCGGACCGAATCTCCGCCTGGGACGGTTCGTGGCTAAGACCCTGTTGCTCACTTTTTGTAATGCTACGCGGTTGCCTAACACACCGCTGAGATCTGTCTGATTCACTTTGTTTGCCATAACAATTTGATTTTAAGTTTCGCAGAGCCGGTATCGCTGCGCGCCGCTCAACCCGCTGTGCTTGGGGCAAATATGAAACGGCCCCGCGACACGCTGTCCGCTTCTGTCCGCTTCTGTCCCATCTTGTCCTATCTTGTCCGCTTTTGTCCGCTTATTAGAAGTCTCTAATAATTGTGAAACGTTCGCTTTGTGGGTTTTTAATGCCATTAAAGGCGTTTTTAGCTTTGGCTGAACCGGCAGCAGGTTGGGTCTGGAGAAGCCCTGGATAACCACTGAGCAAGCATGGACAACGTCTGGATAAGGCTGGACGGCATCTGGACGGCGTCTGAATAAGTCTGGAAATCGTCTGGATAAGTATGGGCAAGCTATAGGCTAGGT